>JAZNLD010000039.1:0-2264 GCA_045578925.1 Clostridia bacterium | reverse complement strand
GTATAGATAAGTTCAATACCTGAATCACTTCCGCCTTCCATATGTGTAAAGGTTGCAGTATTGGTATCGCCCCACATTTTTGCGCTTCCGTCATTGTAGCAGACTCTGCGGCACATTCCTACCGCTGCTCTTCCGAATTCGTTTGCATACATTGCACTCTTTCTGTTTTTCCACGCTTCTTTTATAGCCTTTATAGTTCTTTCAGCAATGAAGTTAAGACCTTCATCCCCTTGCATTACACTCTCATCAATTTTAATAAATTCGTTGTAACTTTTACCTTCCGAGATAAATTCTTTTAATATTTCCAGGGCTGTTTGAGCGCGGACTTCTCTTTTGGAAGTATATTTAATTGAAGTGTGCGTATGTGTCGCGCTCAGAATAACATTTTCACTTTTCAGCCCCTCAACGTCTTTTAATCCTTCTCTTACGAGTTTCATAAGATTAGAGCCAATGTTTGTAAGGTCGCACGAACAGATGACCATATGGTCGTTTTCGCTTTCTATCGCCATAGCAGTTACTGTAATGGGAGTTTCCACATATTCTGATATTCTTTCAAAAAACTGTCCTGCAAGCGATACTCTTTTATCAGGTGTAATGCTTACTTCAGACCAGCCTATTTTAAAGTTTGACATTTTACTCACTCCTGTTTATCATACATTGTGATTAGCTTGGTGATTTTTTCTGCTATTTGTGCAACACCATAAATGTTGGGATGCACCTCATCTGCTGATATTAGCGACATATTACCAAGTAAATCTAAACCGTTTATATATACCACATTACTATAATTCAATTTTTTTATTTCTTGCTCAATTAAACCTCGCCATTTTGCAGCTTTTCCCTCTTTTTTATAGTCATCAAAACTATAAAATGGCGAAATGACATATATAGTTTTCTCCTGATTTCTTCCAGCAATCTGAGTTAATGTATTTTCTACTCTTTGGATAATTTTTTCCTCATCCCAATTAAGCACATTTATGCCAAGTTCCAAAATTGCAATATCCCATTTTCCTTTTTCTCCTTCGTTTGCAATAAAATCAATAATTTCAGGCTCCATACGGCAACTTCCTGCCATACCAAGATTTCTGCAATCCATTTTTAAATTATATGCAAGCGCTGACACCCACGAATGTGACATATCTATTGAATTAGAACCATGTGTTATGGATGATCCGTATGCAAGTAATGTCTTTTTAGGTAGTTCTTCTTTTTTAGGAGGTCTAACTTCTCCTATTATATCCATCAACTCAAAGTCGCCTCTATCAAACACAACACGAACTACTTCAGGTGAAAACGGCATATTAAATTCTTTTGAAATTTGGTTGAGAGTATCTATATTTTCTGATTTTTTTATAATATAATCTTCAATCTTGTTTACAACTATTTTATCAACTTCGTGGTCTTCCCAACCGCCCTGTATACTACCTCTGTAAACGTGAAAAACCCCATCTTTGCCTCGAGTTCTCATTTTCAATGTAACAGTATCACTTTCCATTACAAAGCGTAATTCAACGCCTGTTGCGCGAGAACACATTCTTTTGCCTTGTTCTGACTCGATATTTTTATACGCTTTTTGAGGTACTCGAAGCCACTTTTTACAATCTTTTTCTTCTCCGTCGATGATTTCAGAGATATTATAGATGTCAACATTTTTATAAATCATTTTTCCGTTCCTTTGCCTTATAATCTTCTAAAAGACAGTATTATGCATCTTGAAATTATAAAACCCGGCTCCCGGGACACGTGGCAAGTTCACAGCATAAAAAAGGAGGGAGCCGGGGGTTGCAAAAGTCTTAATGATACATTTGTATTTCTTTAAGACTTACTGCCTGGATTATAAAGTATTCTTTTATAAGTTTATACTATTTTAGGAAGGCTTGCTGCAGCAACTGACTGACCTACTCTTCTTGCCTTTTCGTCAGGGATATGAAGCTGAACTTTCTTAGCAAGTTCGGGATATTCATTATTCAAAACTTCGTTAGCCTTTTCAAAAAGGATTACGCCACCCTTACCACTTGTAACACGACCCATGATAAGAACGTGCTTGATATCGTAGAAAACGCTGTAATAAGCGATTGCATAACCGAAATATGTACCGATTGTTTCATAGATATCTGCAGCGCGGGGATCATCCTTTTCCATAAGACCCTGAACAACCTTAAGCTTTTCTGCAGGAGAAAGAGTTTCGTCAAGTTCTATACCTGCACGGGGTGCAAGTTTAATTACGCCGTCCTGAGAGAAGTACTTAACACCGCAACCGTAGT
>JAZNLD010000038.1:0-31376 GCA_045578925.1 Clostridia bacterium | reverse complement strand
TCTGATTTTTAGAGGCAGATTTTCGCCTTCGATGTGTTAAAATACTCGGTAATCCGTCAGGATTACCTGTGTTTTTGCCTTCCGAAATCAAAAATCGGCTCTCTAAAAATTCCATTGACCTGAAACGGATGAAATTTCGAGTAGATTTTGGTGCGGAAGAGGCAGTAAGGCTTTGTGCCTTACAAGGATGACAAGCCGAAAGATACCGAAATTCCACCATTTAAGGCAGGTTCGGACTACTCTCTTTCGGTTATGCGTTAAAAATACAGTTCTGTCTTTTTCCTGCAATCTTCCTTGTACTTTTCCGCTGCCTCAAGACAGCCTTTTTTCATCTGATTGATTTTTTCGTGGTCACTGATAAGGTTTTCAAGTTTTTCTGCGAAATCATCATAATTCTCAAATTCAAACCCTATGCCTGTAACGCCTTCCTCGATTACATCATCAAAGCTGTTCCATCTTGAAGAAACAACGGGCGTACCTGCAAAGTAGCTTTCAACAATGCTTCCCGGTATACCTTCAGTTTTGAATTTCGTCGGAAAAAGCTGAATATCATATTTTTTAAGAGTATCTATTGTTTTGTCAAAATCAACTCTCCCTTTATACGAAACGCATTCGGGAGCATTTTCAATCAGCTGCTCAAACTCTTTTTCGTAGCCTTCTTCAATTACTCCGTAAATATCAAGAGTAATAACTTCTCTGCCTGACTTTTTATTTATTTCCGTTACGGCATCTATTGCTTCCCTGATTCCTTTTTGCGGAGTTATTCTTGAGAAGGTACAGGCTTTCACGGGGAAATCCGTTACCTGTTTCAAATCTTCTTCACGGATAGCTTGTGCATCCTTGTAGTTCGGCAGAATGAAAATATTCCTGAAGCCACGCTCCTCAAGCTGTTTTTTCATAAATGAGGTTTCAACATATATTCCTGTAAAATTCTTTTTGAGAAATCCTCGTACAAATTTATGCTTGTCGGTGTAATCTGCAAGCCAGCCACCAATGACGATATAGTGCAGTTTTTTTCTGAAAAAGATATTGCACACACTTAAAAGCGGAGTGAATATCTTTAGTCCATTATGAGCGGGCAACATAATTATTTCATCGTTGTGCTTCATAACCGGGCAGATTTTCAGCAGGATTTTCAGGAGAGTTTTTATCCTTCCGTGCGTATCTATGCAGGAAACATTTTCCTCGCCATAAATTTTCCTGAGAACTTCAGTTGTCATTATTGTTTTTATCGTTTGCCCGTCAAACATTTTCTTGCCGAATGCAAAGTGGCCGATAATGGCGATTTTTTTCATTTTACAATCTCCAGTAACTATATCCTTTTTCTTCAAGTAAGCTTTTTTCAAACAAGCCTTTTACATCGATGATTACTTTCTCGTTTTCAGGGAAATTTCCGAAAAGCTTATCGACATCATCAATACTCATTTCCTTGAATTGGTTGTGTGCAACTGCAAAAATCAAGCAGTCTGCATCCTTGATATCCCCGATATCTGTAAGAGATACTCCATATTCCTTCATTGCATCATTTTCATTTGCCCAAGGATCCACAACCAATGGTTTAATCTCGTATTCATCAAGTCTTTTTATTATATCTTCTACTTTGGAATTACGTGTGTCAGGACAATTTTCCTTGAATGTAAGTCCCATAATTACAATTTTTGCAGACTTAGGAGTTTTATTTGCAAGAACAAGCTTTTTGATAGTTGCATCAGCAACAAATGCGCCCATTGAGTCGTTGACTTTTCTTCCTGCGGCAATTATCTGGCTGCGATATCCAAGTTTTTCTGCCTCATATACAAAATAATAAGGGTCTACACCGATACAGTGCCCTCCAACGAGACCCGGACGGAATCCGAGTGCGTTCCATTTTGTGTTCATGGCATCAACAACCTCGTTCGTGTCAATCCCCATTTTATCAAAAGCCATTGCAAGTTCATTCATAAATGCGATATTTATGTCTCGCTGGCTATTTTCTACAACCTTTGCGGCTTCTGCAACCTTGATAGAGGATGCACGGTGCACTCCTACCTCAATTACAAGCTCATATACCTTTGCAATTTCCTCAAGACTTTCGGCATCCATGCCCGAAACAATCTTTTTAATATTTTCAAGACGATGTACCTTGTCCCCCGGATTTATTCTTTCGGGTGAGTAGCCGATTTTAAAGTCAACTCCGCACTTAAGTCCCGATTCTCTTTCTAATATAGGCACACATACTTCCTCGGTAACCCCCGGATAGACTGTTGATTCATATACCACTATTGAACCTTTTGTGAGGTTTCTTCCCAGAATTTCACTTGCTCCCACAACAGGAGAGAGATCCGGTGTCTTATCCTGGTTTACAGGTGTGGGTACTGCAACTATATGGAACTTAGCTTCCCTCAGCTTTGTTTCGTCGTCAGTAAACTCAACAGTAGTCTCTTTTATTGCATCATCGCCGACCTCATTTGTAGGGTCTATTCCGTTTTTATAAAGTTCTATTTTTTTTGAATTGAGATCAAAGCCGATTACCTGTACTTTTTTTGCAAAAGCAACAGCAATTGGCATACCAACATATCCAAGACCTATAAGTGATATTTTTTCCTCAAGATTAACTATTCTTTCGTATAACATAAAACATCATACCTCCTTCAAAACTTAAGCGCCTTATATAACCCGACTACGGATCCTATTCCGTACGAAATATGAAAAATTGGGAATAACAGAAAAATTATAATACTTTTCAAAAGTCCTTTTTTCAATTTGGCGGTGAAAAACAGAGCAAGAGATAAATATAATATCAGTTCTGCTCCGAGTAACCACAAAAACAAATCCGATACAAACGCAAGCGGTACAAGAATGATCAATGACAATACAAACAAAAACGGTATAAAATGTCTTAATCCCATCGTACCGGGACATAGTTTTGAAGTGATTATATTCCAGGTGCCATTCTGCACTGCCATTTTAGATATACCCTTTACCGTGTCACGGCAGTAGTATGAGAATATAATGTCTTTTGCAAGGAATATCTTTCCGCCATTTTTTCTGATACGGAAGTTGAGTTCATTATCTTGGTTCCTTACAAGTCGTTCATCATAAAGACCGACCTTATCAAACACTTCGCGTCTGAATGCACCGAAAGGAACAGTATCTACATATGCGCTTACCTGTTCAGTTCTGAATCTGGAGTTTCCCACACCGAATTTAGAACTGCACATTGCAGATATGGCATCTCCCATAAATCCGCGTCCTTTTGTTATTGCGCAACCACCGACATTATCAGCGTCGGTTGTATCAAGATAATACACGCATTTTTCGATATAGTCATACTCGTATTCAGCGTGTGCGTCAAGTCGTACTATGTATTCGCCTTTTGAATCGCGTATACCGATATTCATAGATATCGGCACAATCTTTTTGGGATTGTCCAGAACTCTGATATACGGGTACTTTTCAGAATAGCTGTTTATGATTTCTTTTGTCTTATCCTGCGAATTTCCGTCTACGAATATGATTTCTATACATTCTTTCGGATAAGTCTGCTTGAGCAAGGACTCAATACAGCCCGCTATATATTTTTCTTCGTTGTACACAGGGATTACAACTGATATGAATTTACACATATTCTCTCTCCTTGGCGTCCTTCTTTTCGGAATCAGTTTCAAACTCAACACCGACTACAGCAAGGACTGTCATTATCATAAGCTTTATGTCATAAAAGAAACTGAATTTTTCTATGTAAGCGAGGTTGTATTCCATTTTTCCGGGAAGCACCTCTTCGATGTAAGTGTCATCGGCATTTTCCGCATTTGCGAGGAGCTTATCCTCATCCTTGTAAAAAATACTTGCAAGTGAAGTAACACCCGCCGGTAAGAGAAGCGTCGCATTCATTTCGTCGGTGTATCGGTCAACATACCTTTGCACTTCGGGACGGGTTCCGACAAAACTCATATCGCCCGTTAAGATGTTTATAAGCTGTGGTGTTTCGTCAAGACGGAACTTTCGAAGAAATGCACCCACTCTTGTTATTCTGGGATCGCGTTTCACCGTAACAAGTGTCCCGATTTTATCAGCATTTACAACCATAGTGCGGAACTTGAATATACGGAATTTTCTGCCGTAAGTCGTAACACGCTCCTGCCTGTAAAAGACGGGGCCTTCTGAATCAATTCTGATCGCCAGTGCAAGAACAAGATACAGCGGTGACAAAATGATAACAGCAATAAGCGCCACGGTAAAATCAAATATTCTTTTAAAAACAAGACTTGCTTTTCTGCTTTGCAGTTTTTCGTAATACGCACTTACTTCTTCAGTCTGCAAAAATGACGGAAGCTCGTCATACTTTTTAAGTATCACTATGTATCAACCTTTCAAAAGACGGGTAAATGTTTCCGCTACTAATTTTGCATCTTCGAGAGTCATTTTTGTATTAAGCGGAAGCGAGATTTCGTTTTCAAACTGTGCATACGCATTGGGGAAATCCTTAATATCAAAACCAAGGTTCTTGTACGCCGTATGCATCGGAAGAGGCTTGTAGTGAACATTGCACACAATACCCTCCTCCGCCATTTTTATAATAAGCTCGTTTCTGAACGCAGAATCCTTACCGTTTAAGCGAACAAGGTAAAGATGTCCGTCCGAAAGGAAATTTTCACCGTGATGTTTAAGATATTTCACATCAAGCTTATCCATCGCCTCGTCATAGATTCCAATAAGCTCGTGGCGTTTTTCCAATATGGAATCGTAACGGTCAAGCTGTGCCTGTCCGATTGCCGCCATAATGTCGGTCATATTGCATTTATATGCAGGGGAAACGATGTCGTACTCCCACGCGCCCACCTGTGTTTTTGCAAGCGCATCCTTGCTCTGTCCATGCAGAGAAAGAAGCATATATTCGCGGTAGATATCATCGTTTGAAATGCCATCAATATTTTTCCATGTAACCGCACCGCCTTCGGCAGTAGTAAGGTTCTTAACAGCATGGAACGAGAATGATGTAAAGTCAGCGATGGCACCTGCCATCTTTCCATTCTGCATTGAGCCGAAAGAGTGTGCGCCGTCGGCAAGAACTGCGATGCGTCCCATTTTTTCCTGAATTTCGTTTGCAGGGTTGAACAGATTTTTCTTCGCTTCAACTATGCTGAATATTTTTTCGTAGTCGCATATAACACCGCCAAGGTCAACGGGGATAATCGCCTTTGTCTTGTCGGTGATAAGGTCTGCGAGTTTGTCGTAATCCATTTCAAATGAATCTTTTTGAGTATCGCAGAGAACGAGTTTTGCACCTACGTGCACTACTACACTTGCCGATGCGGTGTATGTATATGCCGAAGTGATAACCTCGTCACCTTCACCAATTCCAAGCACACGAAGGGTAAGCTCCATCGCCGCGGTTGCAGAGTTAAGACACGCCGCCTTATCTGTGCCACAGTATGTTGCAATATCTTTTTCAAACTGTTTTGTTTTCGGCCCTGTTGTTATCCAACCGCTGCGCAGAACTTCTGCAACGGCATTTATCTCAGCCTCGGTAATATCGGGGGGTGAAAATGGAACTTTTACTGACATCCTGGTTTCCTCATTTCAACGATTTTAGGGCATATTTATACCCACACTATTTTAATATAACATAATATAAGTAACGAGTCAATATGATTTATACTAAAACAGAGGCGAGGATATAGGAATTTATGGTACTTTTTTCAGTTTTTGTATGTTTTCGACGAAAGGTGAAAATCAGCCCTTTCTTCTGTCTTTCTGAAAAAGCTTAAACTTTTGTTTTGTTTTTTATATACCTGCATATACAAAACTTTGAAAACATTAATTTTGTTTTCATTTCAGATTCACTTTCCCGGAAGCACATTCCCCTATACTCCTGGCTTTTTCAGGTGTTTTGTTCTAAAAAGCTCATGGGGATTCAAATAATCCAAACGTATTTTTTCGCAGTATCCCCTGTTTTAAAAATTACATATTTCGCCCCCTTATCTCGTATCACATTCCCCTTCGCTTTTTCAACCAAAAAACCACCCATCCAATCTTTTCACAACTTTACAAAATAAGGCTTTACTTATTGTTTAAAGTGTGGTAACATATATAAAGATATATATAATTATAAAATAAGTGGAATTTTTTAACACAAAAAGAGGTCATATCATGATTAACGACAAAAAAGTTATTTTTTCAGGAATTCAGCCTTCAAGCGACTCAATCACACTCGGAAATTACCTCGGTGCGCTTAAGAATTGGGTTTCACTTCAGGACGAATACAGTTGCATTTTCAGCGTTGTTGATATGCACGCAATCACTGTAAGACAGGAGGCGGCACAGCTTCGCAAGAACACTCTTTCCCTCCTTGCGCAGTATATTGCCTGCGGACTTGATGCGGAAAAGAACACTATGTGAATCCAGAGCCACGTCCCCGCACACGCAGAGCTCAGCTGGATTCTCAACTGTTTCACACAGATGGGCGAGCTCAACCGTATGACACAGTTCAAGGATAAGTCACAAAAGCACCCCGAAAACATCAACGCCGGTCTTTACACCTACCCCGTTCTTATGGCGGCGGACATTCTTCTGTATCAGACAGACCTTGTTCCCGTAGGTGCAGACCAGAAACAGCATCTTGAACTTGCACGCGATATTGCACATCGCTTCAACACTCTTTACAGCGATACATTCGTAATTCCCGATGCTTATATCCCTGCAAAGAATGCCGGTGCGAAGATTATGAGTCTTCAGACTCCTACCGCGAAGATGTCAAAGAGCGATCCCAACCCCAACGGTTGTATATTTCTTCTCGATAAACCCGATGATATTATGAGAAAGTTAAAACGTGCCGTAACCGACTCTGAAGCGGAAGTTGCATACCGCGAAGGCAAAGATGGTGTAAACAATCTTCTCACAATTTATTCTACCGTTACAGGAAAGAGCATTGATGATGCGGTAGCACAGTTCAGTGGCAAGGGTTATGGCGATTTCAAAGCCGCGGTTGGCGAAGCAATCGTTGAACATCTGCGTCCGATTCAGGAAAAGTATGATGAACTTATGAAAAACAAGGATTACCTTGAAAGCGTATACAAAAACGGCGCTGAAGCTGCAAGCTATGTTGCCCGCCGTACAATTTCAAAGGTTAAGAAGAAAGTCGGTTTTATAATCTAACCGAGAATGCACTTTAAGGAGAAATTATTATGAGTAAAAATATCTTGATTGCATTTATTCTGGCATTCATCGTCACATTTGCAACTACACCCTTTGTTAAAAAGCTGGCTTTCAAAATCGGCGCGGTAGACGTCCCTAAAGATAACAGGCGCATGCATAAGAAACCCACTGCCCGTCTCGGTGGACTTGCTATATTCTTTGGTTTTATATTGAGTGTCCTTATTTTTGCTAACATTGACAAGGGACTTGCAGGACTTCTTATCGGATGCCTTGTTATAGTCGTTCTGGGAATATTTGATGACATTTACGCACTCAGCGCAAAGATCAAGTTCCTTGTACAGATTTTTGCAGCTCTTTGTCCTATTATCGCAGGTGTGAGAATAGACTTCATAAGAGTTCCCTCATTCATTGCGGAGTACGGATATATTTATCTTGGATGGCTTGCTATCCCCGTAACTCTTATATGGATTCTCGCTATCACAAATGCAACGAATCTGCTTGACGGACTTGACGGACTTGCCTGCGGTGTTTCTTCAATTTCCACGCTGACACTTCTTTGCATCGCACTTATCGTTGGTGAAAATGATGTTGCGTTTGTAACTGCTTCACTTGCAGGTGCGTGCTTCGGCTTTTTGCCTTATAACTTCAACCCGGCAAAGCTGTTTATGGGAGATACGGGTTCAATGTTTTTAGGATTCATCCTGGGAAGTATTTCTGTCCAGGGACTTTTCAAGGGTTATGCGACAATTTCTCTTGCAGCACCCATTCTTATTTTGGGACTTCCCATTTTTGATACGGTGTCAGCTATACTCCGCCGTCTCAAAAATCACAAGCCCATTATGTCTCCTGACAGAGAGCACCTGCATCATCGTCTGATTGATGCCGGTTTTTCTCATAAAAAGGCAGTTACCATAATTTACACCTTGTGTCTTATTCTTTGCATCGTAGCTGTAGGACTTATTGCAACCGGCGCGATTTCTCTTTGGGTATTGGCACTTGTACTTCTGGTATTCGCACTCTTCCTCTGGCTTACACCCAGGATAATAGATGCCCTTACCGACAAAGACGACAATAAAGAAGAACAGAAATGATTTTAGGAGGATATTATGATTAAAGTATTTACAGTTTTCGGCACAAGACCTGAGGCTATTAAGATGGCCCCCCTTATTTACGAACTCAAGTCAAGACCTTCCATTGATTGTAAGGTCTGCGTTACTGCACAGCATCGTGAAATGCTTGATATGGTACTCAACCTTTTCGATATCAAGCCTGATTTTGACCTCAACATTATGACCGAGCGTCAGACTCTGGCAGGAATCACAACAAAGGCTCTTACAGGTCTTGAAGAAGTTTTCCGTCAGGAAAAGCCCGACATCGTTCTTGTACACGGTGATACATCAACAACATTTGCAGGCTCACTTGCAGCATACTACAATCAGGTTAAGGTTGGTCACGTTGAAGCAGGTCTTCGTACTTACGACAAATATTTCCCCTTCCCTGAAGAAATCAACCGCCGTCTTACAGGCGTTTTATCCGACCTTCATTTCTCTCCCACTAAAAACAACAGAGTAAATCTTATAAATGAGGGCGTTAATCCCGATAGTATTTTCGTAACGGGTAATACTGTTATTGATGCATTCAAAACAACTATCAAGAAGGACTTTTCATTCGCAGGAACTCCTCTTGAAGGAATTGATATGGACAAGCGCATAATTCTTATGACTGCACACCGCAGAGAAAACCTCGGCGCTCCGCTTGAAAATATCTGCCGCGCAGTAGCAAGACTTGTTCGTGATTTTCCCGATATTGAGGTTATTTATCCCGTTCATCTTAATCCTGCGGTACGCGAAACTGCAAACGCAATTCTCGGTAACATTCCGCGCGTTCATCTCGTTGAACCGCTTGATGTTGACGTTCTCCACAACGCTATGAACAAGGCTCATCTTATCCTTACCGATTCAGGCGGACTTCAGGAAGAGGCTCCTGCACTCGGCAAGCCCGTTCTTGTTCTTCGCGGCGAAACTGAAAGACCTGAAGCAGCAGAAGCAGGCACAGTTAAGATTGCAGGTACAGAAGAAGATATCATCTATTCACTTGCATCACAGCTTCTTACAGATGAGGCTGAATATCACAAGATGAGTGTTGCAGTTAACCCCTACGGTGACGGTAATGCATCAAGAAGAATTGTTGACGCAATTCTTTATCACTTCGGTGTAACAAGCTGTCGTCCTGTTGAGTGGTTATAATTATGAACGATAATTCCCGCAAAGAGATTTTTGAGGCACTCAGTGCTATAACGGGGCTTGGTCTCAGCGTGGTTATATCCTTTCTTTTGTGGATAGGAATTGCATATTGGGTGCAAAGCAAATTTTCTCTCGGAAACTATGTTATGGTCATTGGCGTTCTTTTGGGAATAGGCAGTGGTTCTGTGACATTTTTAAAGTTCTGTATCAGGGATACTAAAAGGGGTAAAAAAGATGAAAAGTAATTCCGTATATATGGACGCGGCAAGAGTATGCATAGTAATTCTTTTGCTCAGCATTATTGAATATATCGCGTTTGGAATATTCTTGTCCTTCAGGCTTGATATTCTTATAGGAGTAGCTTACGGAAGCATATTTACCTGCGCAAGCTTTTTCTATCTTGCATACTCCGTCAAGAAAAGTCTTGACAAGGACCCGTCCGGCGCAAAAGCGCAGATGGCAGTAAGTGCAAGTGCCAGACTTGTATTGACCGCAATTATGGTAATTATTGCTGCAAAAATAGATATAATACATTTCTGGGCGGCAATTATCCCTCTTGTTTTACAGAGAATCGCAGTTCATATTGTAAGTTTTATATCCTCTCGTAATAAAGGAAGTGAACACTCTTGAATGTAAAAGGTCCTGAAATATTATTTGAAATTCCGATTTTAGGCGGAATACCAATAACCGAAACCATACGCAACGGTTGGTTTGTAGTTATCGCAATAAGCATAATCTGTTTCTTTTTGGGCCGCAACCTTTCAGTTCGCAACCCATCAAAAAGACAAATCATAGCAGAAAAGCTTGTGCTTACACTCAAAAAGCTTGTTGAAGAAACAATGGGCAAGCATAACCTTTTCTTCCTTCCCTACATCGGTGCGCTTTTCTCATATTCAATCCTTTCAAGTCTTTCGGGACTTTTAGGACTGCGCGCTCCTACCGGCGATCTGAATACAACATTGGCGTTTGCTCTTATAGCATTCGTGACAATTCAGTTTTACAACATCAAAAACAACGGTCTTTTCGGATATATCAAGAGCTTTTTCGAACCCGTGTTCTTTATGTTCCCACTTAACATTGTAGGTGAAATTGCAAACCCGATTTCAATGGCATTCCGTCACTTCGGTAACATAGCATCGGGTATTGTTATAACAACACTTATCTATGGCGCACTTTCGGCACTGAGCAGTGCTCTCCTCGGTTGGATTCCCGTGCTTGGAACAATTCCGTTTTTCCAGGCAGGTATTCCTGCAGTACTCTCACTCTATTTTGATGTGTTTACAAGTTTCCTGCAGGCATACATTATCAGCATGCTGACAATGGTATATGTATCAAGTGCCAACCCGTCAATTGAAAGAAAATAATTAAAATTCATATAATTTTTGGAGGTATTTATTATGGAAATGACAGAAGCTATCGTAAGAGCAGCATCAGCAGTAGGCGCAGGTCTTGCAATGATCGCAGGTATCGGCCCCGGTATCGGTCAGGGTTATGCCGCAGGTAAGGCTGCAGAAGCCGTTGGTCGTCAGCCCGAAGCAAAGGGTGATATCACATCAACTATGCTTTTCGGTTGTGCCGTTGCTGAATCAACAGGTATCTACGGTCTCGTTGTTGCAATGATTCTCCTCTTCGCTAATCCCCTTATATAAGTTATTGACAGGCGGCGCGAAAATCCGCCGCCACAAAAAATCTGTATGAGGAGGCGAAGAAAATGCAGAAATTTCAGGAATTCGTATCACTTGCCCCGTGGACAATGATTTTCACTTGGGTAAACCTTGCTATCCTTGTCTTATTGATGAAAAAATTTCTCTTTAAGCCCATACTCAATATGCTTGAAGCCCGCGACAAGGAAGTGGGAGAAATGTACTCAAAAGCTGAAACTGCACAAAGCAGTGCAGAAGCAATGGAAAAAGAGTACAGCGAAAAGCTTTCTTCCGCAAGAGAAGAGGCTGCAAAAATTATGAAAGATGCAAAATACGATGCTACAGTACGCGGCGAACAGATCGTCAGCGACGCAAAGAAAGAAGCATCGGCAATTCTTGAAAAAGCACAAAAGGAAATTGAGCGCGAAAAAGAAGCTGCTATACACGAAATCAAGGAAGATATCGCTGATATTGCAGTTAATATCGCGCAAAAGGTCATTGAGAAAGACCTTCATGAAAAAGACCACGAAAGGCTCGTCAGCGAGTTTATAGACGGTTGGGGTGAAAACAAATGAAATCATTAGCACTTACTTATGCACATTCATTGTTCTCACTCGCCGAGGATGAGGGGCTCACTGAAAAAATCCGTGAGGAGATTGTAAGTATCAGCGGAATTTTATCTGAAAATCCCGATTACGAAAAACTCCTTGACTCCCCTTCCATTCCCGTTTCCAAGCGTTTTGAGCTTATTGATGAAGCTTTTGCATCATATATGGAGTATGTCGTAAATCTTATAAAAATACTTTGCGAGAAAAGGCGCATCAACATCTTCCGCGACTGCGTTAAGGAGTATGATAAGCTTTATTATGAAAAGCTCGGTATCAAGCGTGTTACCGCTATAACTGCCACAGCGCTCACTGATGAGCTTCGCGAAAAGCTTTTTCAAAAGCTTGAGAAGGAATGGGGCAAAAAGATTGAGCTTACCGAAAAAGTTGACCCGTCCATTCTCGGCGGTATCGTTTTAAGAACAGACAACTCGCAGACGGACGCAAGTGTACGCACAAAACTTGAAAAGTTAAGAGTACAGATTGCTTCCAATGACTTTAGATAGAAGGTGAAAATATGCAGCTTAAATCTGATGAAATCAGCAAAATCATAAAAGACCAGATTAAAAATTTCTCAAATAAGATTGAGCAGAAAGAAACCGGATACGTTGTTGAAGTTGGTGACGGTATAGCAAAGGTAAAAGGTCTTGATAACTGTATGAGCAACGAGCTTGTAGAGTTTGAAAATGGCGAAGTTGCAATGGCACTTAATCTTGAAGAAAACCTTGTAAGCCTTGTTATTCTCGGTTCTGACGCTGAAATCCGTGAGGGCGATATTGTTAAGCGTACAGGCACTGTTGTTAGTGTTCCCGTAGGCGAGAATATGATTGGCCGAGTTGTAAATGCTCTCGGTCAGCCTATTGACGGCAAGGGTGAAATCAAAACAAGTGAGCGTCGTCCCATTGAATCTCCTGCGCCCGGAATTATTGAAAGAAAATCTGTAAGCGTTCCGCTTCAGACAGGTATCAAGGCTATTGACTCCATGATTCCTATCGGACGCGGTCAGCGTGAGCTTATAATCGGCGACAGACAAACAGGTAAATCAACTATCGGCCTTGATACAATCATTAACCAGAAGGGTAAGGATGTTATCTGTGTCTATGTCGCTATCGGGCAGAAAAAATCCACTGTTGCACAGCTTGTTGACACACTTGAGAAGAATGGTGCTATGGACTATACAACAGTTGTTGCCGCAACTGCAAGCGAGCTTGCTCCCATGCAGTATATCGCACCCTATTCAGGCTGTGCTATCGGCGAATATTTTATGTACAAGGGTAAGGATGTCCTCGTTGTATACGATGACCTTTCAAAGCACGCAGTAGCTTACCGTGCGCTTTCACTTCTTATCCGTCGTCCTCCGGGACGAGAAGCGTACCCCGGTGATGTATTCTATCTTCATTCAAGACTTCTTGAGCGTGCAGCTCGTCTTTCAGAAGAATACGGTGGAGGTTCGCTCACTGCCCTTCCTATCAGTGAAACTGAGCCAGGCCATCTATCAACGTACATCCCCGCAAATGTTATTTCAATCACAGACGGACAGATTTTCCTTGAAACCGAACTTTTCCATTCAGGCGTAATGCCCGCTGTTAACCCCGGTATTTCGGTTAGCCGTGTTGGCGGTAATGCGCAGATTAAAGCAATGAAGAAGGTTGCAGGTACTCTTAAGCTTGCTTATTCACAGTACCGTGAGCTTCAGTCCTTCGCACAGTTCGGAAGCGACCTTGATCCCGATACCAAGGCAAGACTTGAACAAGGCGAAAGAATTGTTGAAGTTTTAAAACAGGATAGAAATTCTCCCGTAAGCGTTGAGCATCAGGTTATTATAATCTATGCTGTTACGAACGGTTTCTTAAAGGATATTGATCCTGCAAATGTAAAGGATTTCGAAAAGGCTCTTTATGAATATGTAGATAACACTTATCCAAAGATTGTTGAGAACATCGCACAGACAGGTGTTCTTTCCGAGGAAACAGAAGCAATGATTAAGGAAGCTGTTACAAAGTGCGTTGAAAAGTTTTTAGGTTGAGGTGACATACAATGCCTTCAATGAAAGCAATAAAAAACAGAATAAAGAGCGTTGAAAACACCCGCCAGATTACCAAGGCTATGCAGCTTGTAGCAACGAGCAAGATGAAAAGAGCAAAGGAACGAATTGAAATGAGTCGTCCTTTCTTTGAAATCTTGTCGGATACGCTTTCTGACATCGCCGCAAGCGCAAAAGACTTCTCCACTCCTTTTACTGCAGAGGCAAAGGAGGGCAAGGCGTGTCATATCGTTATTGCCGGTGACAGAGGTCTTGCAGGCGGTTACAACAGCAATCTTTTCAAATCAATAAAATATAACGACGGGGATGTTATTTTTCCTATCGGCAAAAAGGTTGTAGAATATTTTTCCAAACGCGATGTTGAAGTATTCACAACCGAATATCAGATTGCCGCAGATGTAAGTATAAGCGATTGCAACAGCATCGGGCAAGCGATTACAAAAGCTTTCTCAAACGGCGAATTCACATCTGTTGACATCTACTATACAGGATTTGTAAACATCATTTCGCAAATTCCTTCTTCAAAGAAGGTTCTGCCCATCGCCTCTCCGGAGGGAACTGTGCAGAAGAAGGAACTTATTGAGTACGATCCCGATCCTGTGTCAGTTTATGAAAAAATCGTTCCTCACTATATCAGCGGTATAGTTTGGGGCGGTGTTTGTGAATCAATCGCGTCAGAGCTTTCAGCACGCCGTATGGCGATGGAAAACGCAACCGACAACGCAGGAGAGATTATTGAAACTCTCTCTCTCACATATAACAGAGCACGACAGGCTGCAATTACGCAGGAAATAACAGAAATCGTTGCCGGATCTCAAAACGGCTAACTAATCCGAGCTCTGATTTTAACGGATTTTATATTAAGGTAATTACCCTTAATAATCCCCAATTTAAGAAAGGATGAAAATCCCATGGCAGAAAAAAACATAGGTAAGGTAATATCTATTATCGGACCTGTTCTTGACATTAAATTTGAAAACGGACAGCTCCCCAATCTGCTTAATGCTATCGAGATTAAGGCGGATGACCGCACAATCACTCTCGAAGTAGCACAGCATATCGGAGACGATGTTGTTCGTTGTATCGCAATGAGTTCTACAGACGGACTTGTTCGCGGTATGGATGCAATTGATACAGGAAAAGGCATCAGCGTTCCCGTAGGCGAATGTACTCTTGGCAGAATATTCAACCTTCTCGGTGAACCTGTTGATAATATGCCTGCTCCCGAAAGCCCTGAAAAATGGGAAATTCACAGACCTGCTCCCAGTTATGACGAGCAGGCAAGCACAACCGAAATCCTTGAAACAGGTATCAAGGTAGTTGACCTTATCTGCCCTTATGCAAAGGGCGGTAAAATCGGTCTTTTCGGTGGTGCAGGTGTTGGTAAGACAGTTCTTATTATGGAGCTTATCAACAATGTTGCAAAGCAGCACGGCGGTCTTAGTGTATTCTCCGGTGTAGGTGAAAGAACGCGTGAGGGTAATGACCTTTATAACGAAATGAAGGAATCAGGCGTTATTAACAAGACCGCACTTGTTTACGGTCAGATGAATGAACCTCCGGGAGCAAGAATGAGAGTTGCTCTTTCAGGTCTTACTATGGCTGAATATTTCCGCGACAGAGAAGGTCAGGATGTGCTCCTTTTCATTGATAACATATTCAGATTTACACAGGCAGGTAGTGAGGTTTCGGCGCTTTTGGGCCGTATGCCTTCTGCCGTTGGTTATCAGCCTACACTCGCTACCGAAATGGGTGCTCTTCAGGAAAGAATTACTTCAACAAAGAAGGGTTCTATCACATCAGTTCAGGCTGTTTATGTGCCTGCTGATGACCTTACAGACCCTGCTCCTGCTACAACATTCGCGCATCTTGATGCGACAACAGTTCTTTCAAGACAGATTGCTTCGCAGGGTATTTATCCCGCGGTTGATCCGCTTGACTCAACATCACGAATTCTTTCTCCCGATGTTGTAGGCGTTGAGCATTACGAGGTTGCACGAGCAGTACAGAAAATTCTTCAGAGATACAACGAGCTTCAGGATATTATCGCAATTATGGGTATGGATGAGCTTAGCGAAGAAGATAAACTTACTGTTAACCGCGCGCGTAAGGTACAGAGATTCCTTTCACAGCCTTTCTCTGTTGCAGAGCAGTTTACAGGTATGCAGGGTAAGTATGTTCCTCTTACCGAAACTATCCGTGGTTTCAAGGAAATCATCGAGGGTAAGCACGATGACCTTCCCGAATCTGCATTCCTTTTTGTAGGAACTATCGAAGAAGCTATCGAGAAGGCGAAGGGTTGATATTATGACTGAATTTGATTTGCAAATAGTTACCCCCGACGGACTTATGTTTGACGGCAAGGCTCTGAAAGTCATCGTTCGTACAACTGAGGGTGATGTAGGAATTCTTGCCAAGCATACCAACTACGTTGCAGCACTTTCAATCGGGGTGGCTCGTATTTTCACCGCAGATGGCGAGCGCAAGGCTGCCTGTGCAGGCGGTATGCTCAGCGTCACTGACGGCGTAGTAAGAATTGCCGCTTCCACTTTTGAGTGGGCAGAAGATATTGATGTTTCCCGCGCTGAAAGAGCAAGGGAAAGAGCTGAAAAAAGGCTCGCCGATTCAAAGAAAAGTGATTATGAGCATGATTTGGCAGAAATCAAACTTAAAAAGTCACTTGCGCGACTTAGCGCTTCAAAATAACTATGTTATAAAACAAAGGGCTGTGGCATTTTGTCACAGCCCATTTTACAGGGAGATTTTATGAGACATATAACTACTCCGTATTTACCTAAAAATAAAGTTTCGCTTCTTATAGCAGACTGTCATATTGAAGGAGCGACTGTTATTACGCCCCCGTCTATTGATATTCTTACCCCGTCTATGCGTCGTCACGCTGACTTGGGAATTGTTATTGTCGGCGAAAAAAAGGTGGTCTGTCCACCTGAAACATTTTATTATTACAGCGATGCTCTCTCCCCTTATGAATTTGAGGTTATTATGGGTGGTACAGGCATCGGCAGTAACTACCCGCAAGACTGTGCATATAATGTTGGTATAGTTGGGAAAAAATGTTTTTTGAATAAAAGCGTATGCGACGGGCGTTTATTTGAGATACTTGTAAGCGAGGGCTTTGAGATTGTAGAAGTCAAGCAAGGCTACACAAAATGCTCTATCTGCCCTGTTGGTGAAAACTCACTTATAACCGGCGACGATACAATCGCACGCGAGGGACTAAAACGCGGCATGGATGTCCTTTTAATCAGAAATGCAGGAATTTCACTACCGCCCTACAAAAACGGTTTCTGGGGCGGATGCTGCGGCATGGGCAATATTGATAAGCTCATCGTTAACGGGGATATTTCACTTCTTCCAGCAGGAGAAAAAATCAAAGAATTTCTGTCTTCAAAAAACATTAAAATACAAAAATCAAAAGAAGGAGAAGTCGTAGATATAGGTTCTATTATACCTCTGATGACAAGCGAAGAATAGTACATAGCCTTAACGACAAACCGAGATATACCAAAAATTTGCTGTTTGAGGCACCTTCTGTGTTGGTTGTTAAGGCTATCCATTGGGGGGTGATAATTGTTGGAACTTAACACTGCTGTCAAGCTGCCGCGCGGAGCTGATGTCTATGAGTTCGCGGTGCAGATTACAGGAGAAATAATGGAACGTTTTGAAAAACCTCTTTTAAAGAAAATTACGGAAAGTGAGTTTTCTTACTCTCCGCCAAGCGAAAGAGCACAGATACTTGAGCTTGCACTGAAGCACGCAAGCGGGAAAAGCCTCGATGCTATGGATGCCATTCATTACGAAAGGCGCAAAGCTCTTATTCGAGAACAGGCGGAGGAATTTCTTAAAGAGAATAATTACATTATAATAAATGGATTTGTAAATTTCAGGCTTGAAGATTATAAGAATGAACTTAAAAACCTGTGTCACGATGCTGCGGATGAGCTATATGCGATGCGCGAGTATGACGAGTTTTTAAATATGCTCAGTTTCTTTATTTCGGTACAATCTCCGAAGGAAACACTTGTGCATATTATTAAAACAAACGGAGTTTTGAGAATTTTAAACAAACGGCACAAGGATATTACCGAGCATTACTGCGAGGAAGCACTTTTTTCAGGTGAAGATTTCGGCGCGGAGGACATAGTTTTGAGCGCACTTATCACGATTGCACCTAGGAAAATAGTGATTCACGATAAAAAAGAAAACGAACGTATCTACGATACGATTGCAAGCGTATTTCCCGATGTGGAATTTGCGACTGAATAACTGACGGAGAGTGTTCCCCAACACTCTCTTTTTTGCTACACAGTTTGGGGACGGGGCTGTTTTTGTTACAGAATTATTTCTCACTATCAAAAATACACTGATTTTATCTTATGCACATTTTTCAGTTTGCAAAGAACTTTGTTTCAATATAACGTGAAGAGAGTTTATTATTGAGCAGAAAGTGCCCCGTCCCCAACCTGTGTAGCAGCTCCCTTCCCGAAAGGGATAATTCACTTGACGAAACAGCCTGTTGGTAGTATAATATTTTTTATATTATACCCACAAAAAAGGAGTAATCATATATGAGAGCAGTCGTTTCAGTTATGGGCATTGACCAGCCCGGGATCATATCCAAGGTCAGCACATGCCTCTACAATAACAAAGTCAATATTCTTGATATCAACCAGACCATTATGCAAAACATTTTCACAATGGTTATGCTCGTAGAATTTAGTGAAGGTGCAGATACTATCTCCGCAGAACTTGACGCTATCGGCAAGGAAATTGGCGTTGATATAAGAATGCAGAATGAAGATATATTCAACTCTATGCACAGAATATAAGAGGTTTTCAAAATGATAAATACAAGAGAAATTATGGAAACTATCAAGATGATTGATGACGAACATCTTGATATACGAACAATTACAATGGGTATTTCCCTGCTTGACTGTATTGACAGCAGTGCGGAAAAGGCCTGCGAAAAGATTTATAACAAAATCACAACTCTTGCAAAGGACCTTGTGAAGACAGGCGAAGACATCAGCCGTCAGTACGGAATTCCGATTATCAACAAGCGTATTTCCGTTACTCCTATCTCCATCATTGCAGGTGCAAGTGACGCGGATAATTATGTTTGTTTTGCCCAGACACTTGACCGCGCGGCAAAAGATCTCGGCGTGAACTTCATTGGTGGTTTCTCCGCACTTGTGCAGAAGGGCTTTACCAAGGGTGACCGAATTCTTATTGACTCAATTCCCGAAGCGCTTGCAAAGACAGAGCGCGTTTGTTCATCAGTATGCGTTGCTTCTACCAAAGCAGGCATAAATATGAACGCGGTGAAGCTTATGGGCGAAAAGATTAAAGAAGCTGCACAGCTCACAAAAGATAACGATTCATTCGGTTGTGCGAAGCTTGTTGTTTTTGCAAATGCAGTTGAGGATAACCCCTTTATGGCAGGTGCATTCCACGGTGTCGGCGAAGGCGATTGTGTAATCAATGTCGGTGTAAGTGGTCCTGGCGTTGTTAAGGCGGCGCTTACCAGAACAAAGGGTAAGGATCTCGGCACTGTTGCTGAAACAATTAAAAAGACAGCGTTCAAGATTACCCGCATGGGTCAGCTCGTAGCGCAGGAGGCTTCAAGAAGACTCGGCGTACCTTTTGGTATTGTTGACCTTTCTCTTGCTCCTACCCCCGAAGTTGGCGATAGCGTTGCTTATATACTTGAGGAAATGGGACTTGAAAAGTGTGGTACACACGGCACAACCGCGGCTCTTGCGCTTCTTAACGATGCTGTTAAAAAGGGCGGCGTTATGGCGTCAAGCTATGTTGGTGGATTAAGCGGTGCATTCATCCCTGTCAGCGAAGATGCTGGTATGATTGCTGCTGCAGAATGTGGCACTCTTACACTTGATAAGCTTGAAGCGATGACTTGCGTATGCTCGGTTGGTCTTGATATGATTGCTATCCCGGGCGATACACCTGCTGAAACAATTTCTGCAATCATCGCGGACGAATCTGCAATCGGTATGATTAACCAGAAAACAACTGCAGTAAGAATTATCCCCGTTATCGGTAAAACCGTAGGCGAAAGTGTTGAATTCGGCGGACTTTTAGGCTACGCACCCATTATGCCAGTACATAAGGAATCAAGTGCAGAATTCATCCACCGTGGTGGTAGAATTCCTGCTCCGATACACAGTCTTAAAAACTAAATTTCAAACTAAAAGAGGATGTGTAAATTCACTTCAATTCACATCCTCTTATTTTTTACAATTTAGTTATGCAACAGAAACTGCCCCGTCCCCAAACTGTTCAGCAGTTATAACTCAACATTTTTCTTCTTTATATCATCAAAGCTTGACAACATCACTGCTGTCACACCAATTATTCCTCCTGCAACAAGGTTAAAGTTTAAGACATCATTGCCAAAAATCACAGACAGTATCCCTGTGATTACTGCCGAAAAGGGCATTATGATTGAAACAACGGTAGGGTCGATATGTTTCATGGAATTTGTCCTTATTATCCAACATAATGCATTGGAAATAATCATATAGATAATCGTAAAAATTATATATTCCGGTTTGAAAGAAAAAACAATTTTTTCGATAGGCGCCTGTATTCCCGATGGATTTGTCACAACAACGAAATTCAACACCAATGCAAATGTTAATGAGACAAACATACCCACTATACACTGCGTTGCAAGATACATCGGAGCATAAAGTTTTTTCGCAAAAACCCCCGTTCCTGCAATATTAAATCCATATAATAGTCCCGAAACGGCACAAAGTATTTCGCCTATTCCCCATGATGTTCCATCAAAGGAGATTCCATTGAGAATGAAGACGCTTGCAAGAGATAAAAAGCATGCCGAAACAGTCAATATCCCAGGTTTCTTTCTTATCAGAAAGTACATTAAAACAGGTACCGAAATACATGAAAGATTTTCCAGAAAAGCGTATCTCGCAGGCGTAGTGTACATAAGTCCGATCTTCTGACTTATATTTGCAAGTGCCAGAAACAGTCCGGTTGGAAAGCCAACTTTTATGTATTCAAAATTAAATTCCTTAAGGCGCTTTCCCGATATACAGATATATGTTACAAACAAAATAACTTCGCAAAAGAAAGTACGAATACTTGGCGAATAGTACTTATAAAAATGCTGAGTCACCAAAGGTGCTGTACCCCATATGCACACTACAAAAACCAACCCCAGATAGGAAATCGTTTTTTTGTCCAACTGATTTTTCATAATAATATAAACTCCTTGTTTCTGAACCGTATTATAAAAGTTTTTTATTCTTTCCGTCATATAAAATAATTCCTATTCCGTGACCTGATTGTTCTTTTGAGTTCATATATTCAATCATATTACGACGAAGGGAGTTATCTGCGGGGAATCCCTCTGTATTTCCTTCGTAGACAGCTCCGAAAATGCGTTCAGATTCATAAACGAAACAGAAACAGGCTCTATTTTACTGCCATACTTTTCATCTGCTTCAATTATAAGCTCTATATCTTTGCTTTCAAATTCAAGCCTTTCAAGTAATTCTCTCTTTAACATAAAACCATCTCAACTCACCTTAAAAATTCAAGGGCGGTGCGTTTCTTCTCAATTATTTCGTCAATTCGGTTGATGTAATCCGCTGCTTCCTTTGGATTAAATACGCGTTCTATCCTGTCGCCTTTTACCATTTTGGTGGATGCTCCGCCGCCGAGCGCGAGAATTGTCTGGATTTCCTCCATAATATAAATATTATAAAGACTCTCGTGCCCTTCCTTGGAGAATCCTACATTTTCAAGGTTGCCGAGAGTATTTTTCTGTTTATAAAGGTAATAGGGATTATATCCCACCGCAGTTAAATAGTCATAGGAATGTTGCACCATAGCATCCATATCGGACGCAAAGCGGAGCTTTTCAAAATCGCTGATGAGCCTTGCTGCGCGTTTCATATACATCGTATGCACAGTTACGGCATCGGGCGAAAGAGCTACAACCTCACGCATTGTATGGGCAAATTCCTCGGGTGTTTCGTCGGGAAGTCCCGCGATAACATCGGCATTTATACTGAAGCAGTCATACTCCTGCGCCATTTCAAATGCACGGATGGTATCCTCCACAGTATGTCTTCTGCCGATTTTATCAAGTGTTTTCTGATTCATCGTCTGCGGATTTATACTTATACGACGCACCGAGTTTTCTCGAAGCATTGAAAGCATTTCATCGGTAAAAGTATCAGGGCGACCTGCCTCCACAGTAAATTCACGAAGATTACTTATATCAAAACGCGCCTTGACGCGTTTTATAAGCGTATCTAAATCTTCAGGCGAAAGTGTCGTTGGAGTACCACCACCAAAGTAGATTGTTTCAACCTTCATACCGAAGCTGTCAGCCATTTTTGCCGTTTCGTCAATTTCCGTAAGGAGCGCTTCTACATACGGCTTTACGAATTTCTGATTATGTGCCATAGCCTGCGAAACAAATGAGCAGTATGCACATCTCGTCGGGCAGAAAGGCACACCAAGGTAGATGCTGACACCATTTTTTACTCGGTTTTCAAGAAGCTTGAACTCCTTTTTCGCAACATCGAGTGAAAGCTGCGCCTTTTTTGGAGTTATGAAAAATTCTTCCTGCATATAACGGAGAATTTCGCTATCTCCCTTTCCCTCATCAAGCATCATCCTTGCCGTTTTCGCAGGGCGTATTCCTGTAGAAATCCCCCACGGAGTAGGCATATCGGATAACTTTTTGCACGCAAAATATACAGACTTTTTTACAAGGTCACTTATCTGTCTTTTTTCAGGAGCGAAAAAGCTACCTCTTGTTTCACCCTCGGCAACACAGTCGCCTATGGTGATTTTAGCCCTTGCAATATATGTATTCTCGTGGTTTTCAAGCGAGGACACTACATCAAAGTCTGCAGTTATGTCAAAGAATAACTGCAATACCTGACGCACCGCATCCTCAAGTGAGTGCCCGAAAGTTTCTATCTTCATTTTACATCATTCCAATATATTGAATAGGGATTATTTCGCTTTTCAAATCCGATTGTCGTATCTCCGCCGTGGCCTGGATATACCCTTGTGTTATCGTCAAAATTGTCCATAAGGAATCTGATTGACTTAAGTTCTGTCTGAAGGTCACCAAAGTCATAACGACCTATTGATCCATTAAAAAGCAAGTCGCCGCAGAAAAGGTTTTCTCCCAGAAGATAACTCACACTGCCTGCACTGTGCCCGGGGGTATGAAATACCTTTATCGCTATATTTCCAAGGGGAATTTCCTTTACATCATCAAGAAGAAAATCTGCCTCATAGGGTTTTATTCTTTCACCCGTCATAAAGCTTAAATTTGCGCCGTTATCGGTAAGCATTTTACTATCTCCGCTGTGAACATAAACCTTCGCCCCTGTTTTTTCTGCAAGGTCGCAAAGCGCACCGATATGGTCAAAATGTCCGTGAGTAAGCAAAATTTTTGAAAGAGTCAATCCGTTGTCGGCAAGATATTTTGTTATTGTTTCGCACTCGGCACCGGGGTCAATTACTGCCGCCTCACCACCGTCGGCAAGAACATAGCAATTTACACCCATATATCCGAGAGTCATTTTTCTGATATTCATATTAGCACCTTTATTACTGCGCAGTTCTTCTTATTTCATATACACCGGGAACGCGATGAAGTTTATGGATGATATTTTCAATCTGTTCCTTACTTCCAACCTCAATAGTAATATCGATAAGCGCAGTTCTATCCTTAAGCGCGCGTGCATTTGCGGCGAGAAGATTAAGTTTCTGTTCAGAAACAACACCGATAACATCGGCAAGAACCCCGGGGCGGTTGATACATTCAAGACTGATTTCTGTAGAAAATGCAGTAGAAATATCGTCAAGCCAGTTACACTCAATTATTCTGCCACGCATATCCTCATCAAGCTTTTCAGGAAGGATATTTACGCAATCGCATCTGTGTACGCTGACACCGCGGCCACGGGTTATGAAACCGATAATATCGTCACCCGGTACGGGGTTACAACAACGGGAAAGTCGCACAAGGCAGTTGTCAACCCCACGGACTTCAATACCGCTGTCACTACGGCTCTTTTTCTTATTTATCTGCTTCGCCACTATTTCAGGCGGAAGTTCTTCCTTGTGGTCATTCTGGTAACTGTCACGAAGTCTTGTAATGACTTTCGCCGCAGTAATACCACCGAAACCGATTGCAGCATACATTTCCTCTATGTTCGAGAAACCGTAACGCTTAAGCATCGGTTCAAGATATTTTGTCTGAAAAAGCGATGATTGAGAAAGAGCCAGTCTTTTAAGCTCGTTTTCAACTGCATCTTTACCGCGTTCAATATTCGCTTCGCGGTTTTCTTTCTTGAACCACGAATTGATTTTGTTTCGTGCGGTACTGGTCTTTACTATTTTGAGCCAGTCACGGCTGGGGCCTTTATTCGCGCTCGATGTTATAACCTCAACTATATCGCCGTTTTTAAGCTTATAATCAAGAGTTACTATTTTGGAGTTAACCTTTGCCCCTGTCATCTTGTAGCCAACGGCTGAATGAATATAAAACGCAAAGTCAATCGGACAGGATCCTGCAGGCAGACCTATTACATCGCCTTTGGGAGTAAATACGAAAACCTCGTCCGCGAACATATCAATTTTAAGAGTACGCATGAAATCTTCAGGGTCAACAGCCTCGCTCTGTATTTCAAGAAGCTTATTTACCCAATCAAGATTTTTGCTGTCGCCTGCCTTACCCTCTTTATACTTCCAATGCGCCGCGATACCGCGTTCGGCAACCTTGTGCATATCCCATGTACGGATCTGAATTTCAAACGGTTGTCCGTCAGGACCGATTACAGTGGTATGAAGAGACTGATACATATTGGGTTTAGGCATTGCTATATAGTCCTTGAATCGTCCGGGAATAGGCTTGTATTCCTCATGAACTATACCAAGTACTGCATAACACTCTGCAACGGTATCCACGATGATTCGCACTGCGAAAAGGTCGTAAATTTCGTCAAGAGTCTTATTCTGGCTATACATCTTTCTGAAAATGCTGTATATATGCTTTGCGCGGGCGACAATATGGCATTTGATACCCATATTTTCCATTTTTTCCGCGATAACACTTCTTACATTTTCAACATATGAATCTCGCTCGGACTGTTTCTGCGAAAGTCCTTCTACGATTTCGTAATATGCAACACTGTCAAGATATTTAAGAGCCAGATCCTCAAGCTCAATCTTGATTTTTGAGATACCGAGTCTGTACGCAAGCGGTGCGTATACATCAAGCGACTCTTTCGCTTTCTGAAGCTGTTTCTCAGGCTTCATATGTTTAAGAGTACGCATATTATGAAGTCGGTCAGCAAGTTTTATAAGGACAACGCGGATATCTTCTGCCATTGCAAAAAACATCTTACGAAGATTTTCTATATGAGCTTCCTCACTTGAGATGCACTTGATTTTGTCGAGTTTTGTAACTCCTTCAACAAGATTAGCAACCTGCTCGCCGAATTCTTCTTTCATCTGCTCACTTGTATAGTCGGTATCCTCAATAACATCGTGCAGAAGACCTGCAATTATTGCATCCTTGTCAAGTTCCATATCTGCAAGGATTCGTGTAACCTCGTAAGGATGTACAAAGTAGGGTTCACCGCTGTGTCTAAGCTGATCCCCATGTTTTTCCTTACAAAGAAGATATGCTTTATAAATCAGGTCACGGTCTTCTTCTGCATTTTTATTATACTTTTTAATTTTCTCCATCAAGACCTCAAAAGCCTGATCCATAAGCTCACTTCCTTTTAATAGTTTTCTTCTGCTTCTTTCTTTATCTTCTGATATTCTTCACTCTTGTCAATTGAAACCTTTTTACCTTTTTCAGTTTCATACAGAGTTACCTGAACAACATCACCAAGTTTGTTGAAGTTCAGTATTTCCAAATCCTTGAACACGCGCAGAACATTCAGAAGTTTATCTCGCATAATTCGTCTGCCGAGCTTCTCGGTAAGAATTCCTGTAAGACTTGAAATTTCCTCACTCACTCCGCCCTGTTGTTTTAAGTAGCGGTAAATATCCGTGAAGTCATTTCTGTCGGGAAGAACATCACTCTTCTCCTTATAAGAAATACGGATTGAATTTATTATAATCTGAAGTCTGATCTGACCATTGTAGAGGTTGATATTGAGTTCTCCTGCAAGGTCAACCATATCACCTACAAAGTATTCCTTCGCCATTGAGCCTGCACCGAATGCAATTGCTTCAACAATTCTGCCATCGCTTTCAACGAGGATTCTGCAATGTTTTCCTTCAGAAAGCGTCTTCACATCTATGATTTTTGAGTTCATGAGAGCAAAGATGGGAACTTTGTTTCCTGCACCGTACGGAGCAAGCACCTCCGTCTTTCGTATAACGGGTGCAGATATATCTTTTACAGTAATTTTCGAATCTATGAGGATTTCGGGAACTTTTTCCGTAAAGTCGCACTTGTTTGCAAATTCATTGAGTCGTCTGTCAAGCTCGGGGATATATTCCTCCTTGATAGAAAAACCTGCCGCGTATGCGTGACCACCGAATTTCTCAAGAATATCGGCGCAGTTTCCAAGCGCATCAAAAAGATTAAGCCCCTCAACACTTCTGCCGCTGCTCTTGCACCAGTCATCCTCGATAGAGATGAGGATACAGGTCTTGTTATATCTTTCACAGATTCTTGAAGCAACGACCCCGATAATTCCATGATGCCAGTTTCTCTTTGCAAGAACAAGCACCTTTTTATCGGCAAGGTCAATTTCGTTTATCATTTCAACTGCCTCGTCAAAAATGATTTTTTCCTCACTCTGACGGTTTTTGTTGTCGTTATCAAGTTTTATCGCAAGCTCCTGCGCTTCCACAGGG
Source organism: Clostridia bacterium (assembly GCA_045578925.1). Classification (GTDB taxonomy): domain Bacteria; phylum Bacillota; class Clostridia; order UMGS1883; family UMGS1883; genus UMGS1883. The sequence continues at coordinate 4,786 of JAZNLD010000038.1, read as the reverse complement.
TCTTTTGTAAGGAGAAGGTCAACGGCAATCATTGCGTTGGACATTCTTCCTGCTGCGTTGAGTCGGGGTGCTATTGAATAGCTTACAACCGAGCAGTTGTTCCACTTCTGACGAAGACCGAGTGTAGAAATAACCGCCGCAAGTCCTGTATTGGGATTTTTTGAAAGTTTATCAATACCACGGGCCGCGATAACTCGGTTTTCATCCTTGAGCGATACCACGTCGGCAATTGTACCAAGTGCTACGATATCTGCATACTGGTCTAAAAGTTCGTTTTCGCTCTTATCACTTGCAGCGCAAACAAGCTTGAACGCAACGCCTACACCTGCAAGGTCCTTGAACGGATAACCACAATCCATACGCTTGGGATTGATTACTGCAATAGCTTCGGGAAGTTCCTGTTTACACTCATGGTGATCTGTGATGATAACATCAAGTCCGAGCTGTTTTGCATAAACAGTTTCCTCAAAGGCTGTAATGCCTGTATCAACGCTGATAAGAAGAGTTGCCCCCTCATCAACAATTTTTTTAATGGCAGCCATATTGATTCCATAACCCTCATTCTGACGGTCGGGTATGTATGCGTGAGCATTAACACCGTGAGAACGCAAAAAGCTGACTAAAAGTGCAGATGATGTTATACCATCAACATCATAGTCACCGTAAACTACAACATTCTCTTTATTTTCCATTGCCTTATGAATTCTCGCAACAGCCTTATCCATATCGCAAAGGAGGTCGGGAGAATAGAGTGTGTTTGAGTTTTTGTCAAGGAATTTTTTTGCCTCAGCCGCATCGGTAAAGCCACGGTTTATGAGAACTTTAGCAACTATAAGCGGAATGTCAAAAAGCTCGGCATAAGCCTGTGCCTGTGCGTCGCTTACATTTTCGTCAAGAAATACCCACTTCTTTTCGAGCATTTGTTTTCCCCTCTTTCGTAAAAAACTAACTATAATAGACTAATTATAACATAAAGAGATTTTCGTTTCAATATTTTTAAGGCTAAAAATGTTCAAAAAGTATATTAAAAATCCTCATAGGAATAATAAAAACAGTTCAAAAAGTAAGGATGGTTTTATATGTGTACTGCAATAACGTATCAGGGGCAGGATTTTTATTTCGGAAGAAGCCTTGATTATGAGCATTCCTTCGGAGAAAAAATAGTTGTTACAGCAAGGGATTTCCCTATTGTAATGCGCCATACAGAATCCGTTTTTTCGCATAACGCGATAATCGGTATGGGGATTGTAGGAAATAATTTTCCTCTCTATTTCGATGCAGCGAATGAAAAAGGACTTTGCGCGGCAGGTCTTCTCTTTCCGCATTTTTCGCATTATACCCCTGTAAGAAAAGATAAACTGAATGTCGCATCATTTGAGTTTATTCCATACATTCTTTCAGTATGTGAAACAGTTTCGGACGCGCGGGAAATTCTGCGAGATATAAATATTACAAACGACCATTTCAGCGATGCATATCCAACAAGTCCGTTACACTGGATTGTTGCAGATAAAAATGATTGTATTGTGGTTGAGTCCGGTTTTGAAAAAGTTTCAGTCTACGATAATCCTGAAGGGATTCTTACTAATTCTCCCCCATTTCCTTCGCATATGTATAACCTTGCAAACTACGAAAATCTTTCTCCCTGTCCGCCCAAAAGCGAACAGAGTCATTACAGTCGTGGTCTGGGCGCTGTAGGTATGCCGGGGGACCTTTCTTCGCAATCGCGATTTGTAAGGGCATCATTTACTAAAAACAATTCACCAGTAATGGAAAGTGAGCAGGATAGTGTGAGTCAGTTTTTTCATATCCTCGACAGCGTTTTTCAGACTCGCGGATGCGTTATAACGGAAAACGGAGAGCTTGAAATGACGCAGTATTCCGCTTGTATAAATGCAGATAAAGGAATTTATTATTATAAAACGCACGATAATTTATCACTTAATGCAGTACGCATTTTTGATAGTGAGCTTGACCGTGAGATGCTTTATACGTTTGACCTTATGCGCGATTGGAAAGTCTTCTACCAAAGATGATAATTTGCGACATTCTCTTACATTGACGCTGATATGGGCAAGATGTATAATATAAATCGGAGGTGGAAACCATGGCCGATTTGAAATCAGAGGACTTTCAAAAGAAGGTCTCGCATCTTATCATACGGAACCAGAATGTACTGGACATACTGACAAAATGTCAGGGCGCCTGCGGTAAAATTTGTCGTAGCAGCATCAAAACTGCCACAGGGTGCGGATGTCTTAAAATAAACGCAGAAAAGAAACTTCCTCAGATTCCGTCCGAAGAAATGACAGGGTTAAGCGGTACACTTTGCACCGAATGCAAGGAAATTATTGAAAATGAAATTGGCGAAATGCTGTTTTATATCGCAGGATTATGTAACGCATTGGGACTTAGTATGCGCGACATAATGAAAAAAGAAATCAAAAACATCGAAGTCCTCGGAAAATACAGTTTGAGGTAATAAGGTGGTGTCGCTTTACGGCACCACCTTATTACTTTTTCATCAGAACCACAATAAACAGAAAGTAATATATTTGAGCGTTTGACCGTAGTTTTGTTGCATCAAAAAAATAGGAATTCGCATCTAACGAATTCCTACATAATTTTTTCATTTATTCTTTTTTTCGCAACAAAACGCTCTGCGCTAAAATCACAACCCGCAGGACACACAGATTTAGATGCAGAACGGTTAAACTGAACCATCGGGGTTACCCGAAGGCGTACTAAAGTACGCCGAGAGGTGAAGTTTGACCGTAGTTCGTTGGCTCAAAAAAAAGAAATCCGTATGATAAATACGGATTTCCACAAAAGTTTTTTCTTTTTAATTGTTTATATAAATATAGTTAATTCCTCTTTATTCCAACGAACGATCTGCGCCGAAGATGTGTGTCCTTATTTACGACGGTTGCCTCCACGCTTACCCTCAGTATTGCGCTTGAGGTCAAGCATTCTCGCATCGCTTGACTGCTTGAAAGAAGCCATCATATCCTCAAAAGACATATCCTTCTTATCATCACTACCCCAGTCAATTTCGGCAGGCTTACCGCTGAAAGGTTCGGGAGCGCGTCTTTTAAAGCTATCTTCCTGTGCCTTTTTGATAGAAAGGCTGATTTTACCCTTTTCATCAAGAGATAAAACCTTAACCTTAACTTCCTGGCCTACCTTAAGATGCTCATTTACATCCTTAACATAGTTGCGTGCAACCTCGGAAATATGTACAAGACCTGTTTCGCCGCTATTTAAATCAACAAATGCACCGAATCCCGTTATTCCTGAAACTTTTCCTTCTACTATTTGTCCTACTTCAAGTGCCATAAAGGACCTGAACCCCTTTCAGTATAAATAAAATTTAAAACGAAATTACAATGCATCAGTTTCCAATGATGAATACCGTTTCATCCTCACGGACATAACCTTCATCACGGGCTTTTTCCTCGTAAAATCTGTCAGATGAGCTATATGCCGCCTTTTCCTTAAGTTTTTCATACTCCTTCTCCTGAAGGGCGATCTCCTCACGGCAACGCGCAGTTTCCTTGCGAATGTCCACAAGTCGGAACTGTTGAGCAGTCAGAGTGTACAAAAAACCGCCGATTATTAAAATGGAAATCGTCACACGAGCATAATCGCCACGTGTATATTCGCGTTTCTTGTGCACTTTTTTCTTTGCACTTCTGCTCACACATATCACCTCACATCCTATAGTATAACTTAAAGTAAATCATTTGTAAAGATTTTTTTACAACATTTTAACTCTTTTTTTGATGATCCTTTTCCGTCTTTTTACGCCTTGTTTTATGCTTTTCATTTTTCGCCTTAGTCTTGAGAAATGCCTTTTCGCAGTATAGAAAAGCTTTTTTAAGGGCAATGCAATAAAAGAAGCAGTTTTCGCAATCGGTTTTACGATTAAATTTTCCGCTGTCTTGAAAAAAACAGATAGGATTTTCAGGAAAACACGGCTTAAAAAAGCCGCATAAAAAAGCACACCGCTTATTGCCCCCATAACCTCGTAATAGCGTATTTCTCCGTTATTTATCTGAAAACTTGAAATAATCATTATCCCTATACCGACAAATGAAAACACAACATCTTCAACCGTTGTCCTGAAGTAGCCTGCTGATTTTTTCGTCCGTAAAAACCGCTGAATATCAAAAAGCACACCGCACATCATTCCCAGAAGAACAAACATAGAAAAAACATATACCTGATGAGATGAGGAGACTTCCATTATTTAAGAATCCTCCTTAAAAAGCTTTCGTTCTCCCCGCGTCCTGCCGAGTAAACACAGCCCGCTATCTCCCCCTCGATGAATATTTCCCCGCTTTCGGTTGAAAGTTTTTTGACCTTCATCCCTCTTCCCGTCACGGTTAATAGACTTCCGTCAGTTATGAGAACAATTTTTTCGGGCGAAAAGCTTTCCACATCACGAACTCCGCCTGCAGTAAGCTTTGCCCGGTTTTCAAGTATTATGTTTCCTGCCTTTTTGTTTATGGATTCTGTCATTATAAAACCCCCTTGTCTTAAAGTTTATTAAGAACAAAGGGGGTTTATGATTAAAGTATCTTACGCAGTATCAGCCAAAATTGGCATCTTAAAACCATACGGGTTCTTATAGCATTTTCTTAAGGAACATACCTGTATAGGATTTCGGATTTTCAGCAACCTCTTCCGGTGTTCCCGTTGTCACTATCTGACCGCCACCGTCTCCGATTTCGGGACCGAGGTCAATGATGTGGTCAGCAGTTTTTATAACATCAAGATTATGCTC
>JAZNLD010000037.1:0-3079 GCA_045578925.1 Clostridia bacterium | reverse complement strand
AGCTTTTGGCACGAATTCTCGTAGTCTTTACAGCTATATCTGTTCATGAGCTTGCTCATGGCTTTACTGCATATAAACTCGGTGATCCGACTGCAAAATACGCAGGTCGTCTTTCGCTTAATCCTATGAGCCATTTTGATCCGTGGGGTGCGCTTTGCATGGTGCTTTTCGGATTCGGTTGGGCAAAACCCGTTCCGGTAAATCCGATGTATTTCAAGGACAGAAAAAGGGACAATGCCATCGTCGCACTTGCAGGTCCGCTTTCAAATATAGTTATGGCTTTTGCATCAACAATACTGACAGCTCTTTTCTATAGCTTTGTCTATATGAAAAATATGAACTTTTTGACCGAGTTTGTTAATACTGTTCTGATTCAGTTTGCAGTGGTAAATATTGGCTTTGCGATATTTAATCTTATTCCTTTTCCGCCACTTGACGGAAGTAAAATCCTCGGTGCATTCCTGTCGTATGAGAAGTATAGCAAGCTTCTGATGTATGAGCGCTTTGGATTTCCCGTTTTAATGATACTGTCTTTAACAGGTGTTTTAAGCAGAATTTTAGGACTTTTTACAAACCCTGTTTACAGTTTGTGGTTATGGCTTCTTAACAGTCTGATAAAACTTTTCATGTAAGGATAAACTATTATGAGCGAACTTTCTTTCAAAATAGATGTTTTTGAAGGTCCCCTTGACCTTCTCTTGCATCTTATCAGTAAGAATAAAGTAAGCATTTGCGATATTCCCATATCAATGATAACCGATCAGTATTTTGCCTACATTGAACTTATGCAGAGTCTTGATATGGAAGTTGGCGGAGAGTTTCTTGTAATGGCATCGCAACTTTTGTATATCAAGTCAAAAATGCTTCTTCCGACTCCTGAGGAAGAGGAGGAAGATCCCCGCGCAGAACTTGCAGACAGGCTTGAAGAATACAGACGGTATAAGGAAATATCCGAACAGATGAGTGTCTTGAGCCATAGTCGTGATGAGGTTGTTTTCAAAGGGGCAGAGCCTCTTGACCTTCCTAAAGTAAAAACTGAAAATAAGGAAATCCCCATTGAAAGACTTTTTGATGCATTCTTTATGGTGATTGACAGAAGTACGACACGAAAACCGCTTGACCCGAAAACTTTCAAGCGAGTGCTCGGCAGAACAAACTATTCTGTCCGTACTGCATCGAAAGGAGTTTTAGGAAAACTCAAAAAAGGTGAAAAGGCTGAGTTTGAATCTCTGTTTGCAGGTTTTACCGCACGCGGAGAATATGTGGCAACATTCCTCGCTCTTTTAGAGCTTATAAAAGAAAACGTAGTTACCGTAGTAGAAGTGGGAAACCGTATTTACTGCGAAAGAGGTGAAAAAGATGTGGAACTTGACAATTGGGAAGAATATTGAGTGTGCGCTTGAAGCGGTTTTATTCTCACTTGGCGAGGCAGTTGAAATAGAAAAACTTGCCGAGGCTCTTGAAGTCAAGGAGGAGGAAATAAAAGAGGCTGCGCTTACTCTTCAGAAAAAGTATGAAGATGAGAAACGCGGAGTTAAGATTATAGAAATCGAAAACTCGCTGCAGATGTGTTCAAACCCCGAATACTTTGAATGTATCAAGCGTGTGACGCAGATTAAAAAGCAGGCAGGACTTTCTTCCGCCGCACTTGAAACACTTTCTATCATTGCGTATAATCAGCCTGTTACAAAGGGAACGGTTGAATTCATCCGCGGAGTTGATTCTACATATTCCGTGACACGACTTCTGGAAAGAGGGCTTATTGACGAACTCGGACGAGCTGAAACGCCGGGAAGACCGATTCTCTACGGAACAACAACTGAATTTTTAAGATGCTTCGGACTTAAAAATCTTGAAGAGCTTCCGCCACTTCCAGAAAAGCAGACTCCTATTGAGGAAGAAATAAAAGAAACAGATATAATCGAGGAAGTTGCAGAAGAACAAAATACTGAAACGGAGATTGATGAATAATTGATTTACGCTATCATTGCGGTACTAATTCTTATTCTGACCTGTATACTTTTTTTGCCAGTTACTGCAGAACTTTCCTACAAGGAAAAGGCAGAACTTAAGATTTCTTTTCTTAAAATTCCGATATACAGGACGGAATTTAAAAGGAAAGAGAAGGAATCAGCCACCCCTGAAGAAAAAGCAAAAACGATAGAGAAGGCTTCAGGAAAACTTGGAAAAAAGATTGATGGCTTCAAGGAGTTTTACAAAATAGCAACAAGGCTTCTTTCAAAATATGTAACCATTGACAGCATATCGTTGAAACTTGATTTTGGCACGGGCGATGCTCCGTCAACGGCTATCCTTATCGGAGTTTTATGGGCTTCGCTATATGGAGTTATAGGCAGAATCGGAAGTATATGTAAAATTAAAAAACACGATGTGTTTATAAATCCGCATTACAATGAAGAAACATTTTCCTTTGAAGGAAAATGTATAATAAAAAGTAAACTTGCTTATATTATAATTATTGCGATAACAATTTTGATGAAAATAAAATCCCGCAAGGGTAAGGAGGAGTAATTTATGGGCGAACATCCTATCAATAATTTAATGAGTACGGTAATGGAAAACATCAAGGGTATGATTGATGTGGATACTGTCATCGGTGAGCCTGTTGAAACATCTAACGGAACGATGATAATTCCTATCTCAAAAGTAGGTTTCGGTTTTGCCGCGGGCGGAAGCGATATTCCTGCACAAGGCAGTACGGACAAGTCTTTCGGTGGAGGTAGTGGCGCAGGCGTTTCTATTTCACCCGTAGGATTTCTTGTTGTAACAGCTGACCAGATCAAGATGGTCCCCGTATCATCAGGAAGCACTCCTATTGATAAACTTGTTGACTACATTCCTCTTGCAATTGACAAGGTAAACTCAATGATTAAAAAGAATAAGGACGACATTGAATAATTGTTGTCGCAATGGGCAGTTTCAGTTAGAAACTGCCCATTGTTTTTTGCGTATAGGAAATCGTATATTTTTTCGTGAGTAACATTTGTCAGTTTAAATTTTGGCCAGAACGCGACAAGGGTGAAGCGGAACGCTTTTTTTACGAAAAGTATACTGAAAA
>JAZNLD010000036.1:0-5714 GCA_045578925.1 Clostridia bacterium | reverse complement strand
GGCATTCTCTACCGTACCCTCGTACGCCGACGAGCTTGCCTTGAACAGATTTACCTTTCTTTTTCCTCGTCTGCCAGCGCGTCGATAGGTTTATCGACACGCTTCTTTTTTGTTTTGAAAATTGTTGTACTTTTTCAAAATTTACCGCCATATATTAGAGCGAAAGGATGAAGCTCTATGGAGATAAATTCACTTGTACAACACCTGCCACCTGCCCTTACGGAAACACTGCTCATTATGGGGACAAAGGATATGCAGGAAATCCGCATAGCCGCCGAAAAAAATGCCTCGGTAGTAAAACGCGGAATTCTTATGGACAGCGGAGTTTTCGTATCGCATGAGGAACTTAGGAAAATCATAAACTCAATGTGCCGTGGCTCGCTTTATGCGATGCAACAAAATCTTGCAAAAGGGTATATAACGCTATCGGGCGGACACCGCGTAGGCGTATGCGGAAAATGCGTATGCGAAAACGGTGTTGTCACGCACCTTACCGATATTTCTTCAATCTGTATACGAATATCGCGCTCAATCATCGGTGCTGCCGACAGTGTGATGGAATATATAATGTATCAGAACAGAATTTATAACACTCTTTTAATTTCGCCTGCAGGATGCGGAAAAACGACGATGCTCCGCGACATCGCGAGGCAGATAGGCTCATCGCACAAGGTATGCATCGCCGACGAACGAAGTGAAATTGCCGCTTGCAGAAATGGCATTCCCACTCACGATGTAGGGCGTTTCACCTCGGTTATGGACGCTGTACCCAAGGGGGACGGGATAATGATGCTTCTTCGCACTATGTCGCCCGATGTTATTATAACCGACGAAACGGGAAGCGAAAGCGAGGAGAAAGCAATAGGCGAAATCATAAACTGCGGTGTGAAAATCATCACAACGGCTCACGGCTACAGCGACAGAGATGTTTTACGCAGGCGCTACATAAGAAATATTATCGAGGACGGTGTTTTTGAAAGGATTATAGTTCTGGGTAAGCTTCACGGAAATATAAAAATAGAAAAAATCATAACGGACGGAAGGTGTTTGAGGCGTGCTTAAAATTATTGGCTCGGCAATAGTTATTCTGTCGGCAACGCTTTTCGGGATGGGGAAATACAACGCACTTTTTGAACGGAAAAAAACACTCGCGGAAATTCTTGACGGGGCACGAAAAACATATTCAAAGCTCTCTTCCTTTCACGCACCGCTTCACGAGGCCTTTGACGACGGCGGAGAATTTTTAAAATCTGCGTCGAAAAAAATCATAAACGGACAACTTCCCGAAGAAGCCGTGAAAGAAACCGCGTGTAATCTGCAATGCCTGACAAGTGAGGATGCGGAAATAATTGCGCGCTTCGCGTCGGGACTTTCCGCCACCTCCTGCGAGGGTCAGCTTTCAAATCTTGCCGTTTTCATAACGGGAATCGAAAAACAGCTTGAAAAATCCGAAAACGAGCTTTGCTCCAAGGGGAAACTTTTTGTGAAAGGAAGTATGCTCGTCGCGGCGGCAATTGTGCTTTTAATGGTATAAAGGGGAACGGAAAATGAACACAGAACTTATTTTTCAGATAGCGGGGATAGGGATTATTGTTTCAGTTATGAATATGCTTCTTGCACGAAGCGGGCGGGATGAACAGGCGCTGATGATAACTATAGCAGGACTTGTAGTGGTGCTGATGATGGTGGTAGGCGAGATTGCAAAACTTTTTGAAACTGTAAAAACGGTGTTTGGAATATGAATATCATTGCAGTCGTATCGGCGGGAGTCCTCGTTTCAATAGTTGCACTTATGGTGAAAAATATGAAAAGCGAGATAGGGCATATTATCTCAATTGCAGGAGTGATACTTCTTATCTCGGTGATAATCCCATACATAATAACTATCGTAAAATCGATGTATGACTTTGCGCGAATGAGCCCCGTCGGAGAGGAATTTTTAACGCCCATACTAAAAATAACGGGCATAGCATATATCAGCCAGACGGGGAGCGAGCTTTGTGCACAAAGCGGTGAAAAAGCACTTTCAAAGCATATATTATCGGCAGGGAAAATAGCAATAACCGTGATAACCATCCCCATCGCAAAGGAAGCATTTACTAAAATAATAGGAATACTCTCATGAATACTGATTCTATCAATGTACAGATAAGCGACAGTGCCGCACAGAATATTGGAAAACTATTCGGCGATTTTGATTTCGGTGAAATAATAGATGCAATCGCATCGGGGGAATTTTCTCCTGATGCTCAAAATATTATAAGCAGGCTGGCATCACTTTTTTTAGGCGAACTTAAAAGTGCATTTCTGCTTATTGGCTCGGTTGTGGCGGTAATTCTTATCGGCTCGTTCATCAAAAATATTGACCATTCGTTCGGTGAAAACGAAGTCGGAAGGGCAAGTGAAACGGCACTTTTTTTATACATTGCGACAATTTCGGCAAGTGCGTTTAAAATATCAACTGAATATGTTCTTTCCACACTTCGCGACATAACGATTTTCGTGCACAGCATAATTCCGTCAATGACAATGCTTTCTCTTTCGGGCGGTGAAGTGGCTTGTGCCACAATGTCGCATCCCGTAATGTATTTTATATGCTCGTCATTCGGCGTGCTTATAAAAAATATCATAACTCCGCTTGTCATTCTGCGTGCAGTATGTACTCTTTTATGCGCGATAACGGGGAATGATTCACTTAGCGAATTCACTACGCTTTTTTCAAAACTTCACAAAACCCTGCTTGCGCTTTCAATGTCGCTTTTTGCAGGAATAATGGGGATAAGCTCTTTCGCGGCGGCAAGCTTTGATTCTCTTGCGGCACGCGGTGTCAAATTCGCGATAAGCGCGTCCGTACCCGTTGTAGGTGGCTCAATCAGCGAAGCGATGAGCTCCGTTGCAGGAAGTGCGATGCTTCTTAAAAACGCCGTCGGAATAGGCGGTGTTATAATGGTTTTTGCAATGTTTGCAATACCTCTTTTAAAAATATGGGCGCTTTCGCTTGCGTTTCGCCTGACAGCCGCATTCACCGCACCTGTCAGCGATAAAAAAGTAAGCGAAACGCTAAGAAAACTCGGAGAATGTATAGATATGTTTTTTTCATCAGTAGCATCAACAGGTACAATAATGATTATCCTGATTGCATCAATTTTGTGATATGAGAGAATATATGACATCACTTGGCATAGTGCTTATGCTGATTTCCTTTTCAAATATGCTTATACCCGAGGGAAGTATTAAAAAATACACATCTCTGGCGATGGGTTTTATGCTTATATGTGCGGCTCTTTCCTATATCCCGTCGGAGGAGAGTCTTTTTTCCGCGGAAACTTTTAATCTGGATACGGAAGAAGTAGCCCGAAACGAAGCGTATTACAGGGCACAGGTGCTGAAAAGACACCGTGACAACCTTGAAAAAAACATCGAAGAAAGACTGAAACACGGAGGCTCGGCGAATGTCGAAATCTCGCCTCAGGGTGAGGTTATTTCCGTAACTCTTCTGGTAAATGGTGACGAAAGCGGTGCAGTGGCTTATATAATCGAAAACTTTGGTATCACACGCGAAAGGATCAAGATGAAATATGATAAAAACTGACAAACTTTTCGGGGATAAAAAGGCAGGAGGGATAATATATATATTATTAGCTATGGGTATAATACTCCTTGTTATGGGAAGCTCCGCCGATAAAGCTCCTTCGGACGAAAAAAATTACATCCGCACTTCGCGCACTTATGAAGCAGAAGAAATTCTTTCCAATATAAAAGGTGCAGGAAAGGTTAATGTGATGATTTCAAACGAGGAAAACAAAGAAAACTCTCCGCTTTCGGCATCAAAACCGGAAAAAGAAGAAGGTGTTCTCATTGTGGCAGACGGCGGGGGAAATAGCGCGGTGTGTGAAAAACTTGTGCGTGCAGCGTCGGTTGCGCTCGGAGTATCTGCCCATAAAATAGAGGTTTTTGAAAGGAAGTAGTAACTATGATGATGGTAGTCAGGAGAAAGCAACTTGCCGTGGCGGCACTTGCTATTATTATAGGGACGGCAGGCTACATAAACGCAGGTAAAAACACCGAGGAGTCGGGACAGAAATACCTCGGAGAAGCACAGCTTGTAACAAGTCAGGAGGAAATGCAGGAGGAAAAAGACTTTTTCGCACAGGCGCGTCTTGACCGTGAGGCAGGGCGAAGTCGTTCTATAGAAACATATAACGCCGTGCTTGAAAACGAAAACAGCGATGAAGCGGCAAAAGCAAGCGCCCAGCAGGGAGTGTTGGAGCTTGCACAGAATACGGAAACGGAAACTGCGGTTGAAAATCTTTTGCGCGCACGCGGATTTGAGGATGCCGTCTGCTACATAAACGGAGATATGGCAAATGTTGTTGTAAAAACACAGATGCTTGATAGCGAAGGTGCGGCACAGATTTCGGAAATAGTTTCCACGCAAAGCGGAATCGCACAGGAGAAAATCAAGATAATGGAGATGAACTGATAAAATATCTTGATTATTTACGACAACGGTGATAAAATAAACTTAAGAATGTACGAAAGGAAGTAATCAAATGACTGATAATTTCATCGCTACTGAAAACGGTAATATAAAAATTTCTGAAGAAGTAATACTTCGTATCAGCGCAATTTCCGCGCGTGAAGTTGACGGTGTAACAGGCCTTGGCTCAGGTGGCGGAAGCTGGAGCGATTTTCTCGGTAAAAAGTCAAACGACAAGGGCATCAAGGTTGAAATGACCGAGGAAGCTACAAAAATAGAAGTTCATGTAACTGTAAAATTCGGCATCAAAATTAACGAGATTGCATATAACCTCCAGAAAGCAGTAAAAAATGCTGTTGAGGCTTATGCAGGTCTTGAAAATATTACTGTAGATGTTTATGTAGACGGAATCGAACCTGAAAAAACAGCAGAAGAAAAGGCACAGGAGAAATAATCTATGATAACAGAATATACAAACCGTGGTGTCTGCTCGCGCAAGACAGTAATTGACCTTGCCGATGACGGAACAATCAACGATATTAAAATTGTTGGCGGTTGCAACGGAAACACCAATGGTCTTGCACAGCTTTTGAAGGGGATGAATGCCCGTGATGCCATAGAAAGAATGAAGGGTATTGACTGTAACGGCAGGGGCACAAGCTGTCCTGATCAGGTTGCAATGGCTCTCGAAAAGGCTTTGGAGGAACTCGCATAAGCTAAATTGCACAGACTGTTCCTTGGCGAAAAAATATATTGATTTATGTTTGGCAGAAATCCGTACATCAGGTACGGATTTCTTTTTTTCAACAAACCTGCTGCACAGTTTGGGGTTGATTTCCCCGATAGCGGGGAAAATGTCCGAAGGACAAAAGGGGCACGCCGCAGGAAGCGGGGGGCAATTTCTGTGCAATATAAAAAAGGAATTCGCAAAGCGGGTTGGTTATAGGGATTATTTGTCCAAAAATAGTGATTTTGGCGTATAACTGCGTTAAAAATGCTTGTAATCCGTCAGGATAATTTCGCATTTTTGCCTTGTTCTACATCCAAACTTACTATTTTTCGGATGCTTCGCAGTTTTAGAATAGATATTTTTCGTTTAAGACAAGAAATAAAAATGGTGGAATACTTTGAACCGACCCCCAAAAGTTAGACCAAAATCTAACGATTGGGAGGTCGGCTTTTTCATGGCAAAATTTAGTTTTGAATTCAAGAAAATGATTGTACAAGAATATTT
>JAZNLD010000035.1:0-6852 GCA_045578925.1 Clostridia bacterium | reverse complement strand
AATACCAGAAGAGGACCGTTGATACATTCAACGGCCTCTCTCTGTTCATTATTGAGCTTATTCAAAAGTTCGTTCATCAGATAAAATCCCCTTATTTTTTAAGGCTGATTGCTTTTTTAACATTTTCTGCGATATTTTTTGCAGTAAGTCCATATTCTTCAAAAAGCTGGGCAGGCTTACCACTCTTACCGAACACATCCTGTGTACCTACTCGCATCAAGGGAACAGGGTAAGTTTCGCAAAGAACTTCTGCTACTGCACTACCAAGACCACCGTTTACATTATGCTCTTCAGCAGTAACGATTGCGCCTGTCTTTCTTGCAGTTTTTTCAATAAGTTCGCGGTCAATAGGCTTGATTGTATGTATATTGATTACTTCTGCATCAATGCCCTCTTCCCTGAGAAGCTCACGGGCTTCAAGCGCGTAAGGAACCATAAGACCTGTTGCAACAATTGTTGCATCCTTACCTTCTTCAAGAACAACGCCCTTGCCAAGTTCAAACTTGTAGTTTGTTTCATCAAAAATCTGCGGAACAGCAAGTCTTCCGAAACGAAGGTAAACGGGGCCGTCATATTTAACAGCAGCCTCTACAGCAGCCATAGCTTCATAGTGATCTGCAGGGTTGATGATAACCATACCCGGAATAGTACGCATAATACCAATGTCTTCAAGACACTGATGAGTTGCACCATCTTCACCAACAGAAATACCTGCGTGAGTTGCACCAATCTTTACATTAAGGTGAGGATATGCCACACCGTTTCTGATCTGCTCAAACGCACGACCTGCTGCAAACATTGCAAAAGAGCTTGCAAATACGATTTTACCTGTTGATGCAAGACCTGCCGCAACATTTATCATATTGCCCTCTGCGATACCTGTATTTATAAATCTTTCAGGGAATTTCTTTTTGAATGTATCAGTCTTTGTTGACTTAGAAAGGTCTGCATCCATAACAACGATGTCATACTTTTCTCCAAGTTCTGCAAGTGCCATACCGTAACTTTCGCGGGTTGCTTTCTTATCTCCGATTGCCATTTATATCATTCCTTTCTTATGCCTGTTCAAGCTCGGCGAGTTTTGCATCGAGTTCCTTTATTGCCTGTTCATACTGCTCTGCATTGGGTGCGTTGCCGTGCCAGGCAGCCTGATTTTCCATGTACGAAACGCCCTTACCCTTAATGCTCTTGGCAACTATCATAGTGGGTTTGCCGTTAGGAATAAGAGCCTTGTCAATAGCTTCACGGATTTCATTGTAATTGTGTGCGTCTATTGTAATTACATTCCAGTTGAATGCTTCAAACTTTTTGTCAATGGGATATGAGTTCATAACTTCTGCAATATCGCCGTCAATCTGAAGTCCATTATTATCTACAAATGCAATAAGATTATCGAGCTTATAGTGTGCGGCAAACATAGCTGCTTCCCAAACCTGACCTTCTTCAATTTCGCCGTCACCAAGGATTGAGTAAACCTTGAAGTCTTTCTTGTCAAGTTTAGCAGAAAGAGCCATACCGCAAGCTGCTGATATACCCTGACCGAGAGAGCCTGTTGACATATCTACGCCAGGGATGTGCTTCATATCGGGATGTCCCTGCATAATGCTGTCGATTTTACGAAGTGTCGCGCACTGCTCAGCAGGGAAAAATCCGCGTTCTGCCAGAATGCCGTAAAGCACAGGAGCGCAGTGTCCTTTTGAAAGAACGAATCTGTCGCGTTCTGCCATTTTGGGATTTTTGGGATCAATATTCATTTTCTCAAAGTATAAAACTGCGAGAATGTCTGCGATAGAGAGGCTACCGCCCGGATGACCAGCTCCCGCATTAAAAATACCTGTAATGGCATGTTTTCTTGCCTTATAAGCGTAGATTTCAGTTGTATTTTTCATTGTGCTCTCTCCTTGGTTTATTTTCATTGTGTTTTTAATGCTTCATATGATTTTTCAAGCAGATACGAAAGACGTTCGTTCTGACCGCTTGAATAAAGATAGCCCACAAGGGTTTCAAACCCCGTTGCCATACGGTAATCCGTGACATCAGCGTTTTTAGGCGGGGTGCTTTTAGCGTTTCTGCCCCATTTGAGTACCCTCAGTTCGTCTTCGGTAAGCTCTTCTTCAATCGCATAGGCACTTACCGCCTGCGAATGAGCCTTGACAAAGCTTACTGCCTCTTTATGCATATCGGTTACATGACGATTACCCTTCTGAAGAATTTTTGTTCTTATGAAAAGGTCATACACACTGTCCCCTATATACGCAAGTGCGAGTGGGCTGTATTCTTTAGGATTTATGTTATCCTCGGTAAATAGCATATTACTGCTCCTTACTTCTCGTATTTCCCAAGTATAAGACAGTCCAGCTTGACATGCCTTAAACTTGTGAAAATTGTATTCTTTTTGCTTGTCGTCCTTGATAGGCATTAGCCTTATCCTCGTCCTCCGCGTAAAAATTATATTAATTTTCACTACGTTTAAGGTCGAAGAGTTTAAAAACAATAAATTTTGTTATAAGGCAAAGAAAATTCAAGAATAATACGGTTTTATATTCACAGAATTTTCTGCGGTATTATGCAAAATTTCTGTTTTTAAACCATATCGGGCTGGACTATCTTATACTTCACACCGTCGGGAGTATCTTCAAGAACTATACCGCGTGCCTTAAGGTCATCACGAATCTGGTCTGCAAGCGCCCAGTTTTTATCTTTTCTTGCCTGCGTTCTCTGTGCGATGAGTTCTTCAATTTCTTCATCAAGACTTGCCTTCTGTGTGTTTTTAAGAAGTCCAAGTACATTACCAAGTTCAATAATTGTGCTTTTTGCTGCTTCAAGTTCTGCCTTATTGGGTGTCTGCATTGAGTTAGCAAAACGAACTGCCTCAAAGATAGCTGAAATTGCATCTGCAGTATTAAGGTCATCTTCCATAGCTGAAATGAACTTCGCCTTGTAGCCTTCCATAGCTTCTTTGATTTCACTCTTTACTTCACCATCTTGAGCTGTATTCATAAGGAAATCAAGATTGTCTACGCAGTTGTAAATTCTCTCAAGTCCGTTCTTTGCAGCGTCCATAAGTTCGTCACAGAAGTTGATGGGACTTCTGTAATGAGCGGAAAGCATAAAGAAACGAATAACCTCGTAATCATATTTTTCAGCAATGTCACGAACGGTAAAGAAGTTACCGAGTGACTTACTCATTTTTTCGTTATTTACATTGATGAAACCGTTGTGGAGCCAATAGTTTGCAAAAGGTGTTCCGTTTGCACAAACGCTCTGCGCGATTTCGTTTTCGTGATGCGGGAAAATAAGGTCAAAACCACCGCTGTGAATATCGATTGTGTGGCCGAGGTAACGGTTTACCATAGCGGTACATTCAATATGCCAACCGGGTCTGCCGATTCCCCAGGGACTTTCCCAACCGATTTCGTCGTCAGTCTTTCTTTTTTTCCAGAGAGCGAAATCCATCGGATGACGTTTCTTGTCATCAAGTTCCTTACGAACACCGCTTTCAAGGTCTTCAAGCGGCTGATGGCTGAGCTTACCATATTCCTTGTAGCTTTCAACGGAGAAGTAAACATCACCCTCAACCTCATACGCGTGACCTTTTTCAATAAGGGTTTTTACGGTTTCTATGATTGCGTCAATGTTTTCTGTTGCTCTGGGGTGAACAGTAGCCTCTTTAATACCGAGTGCCTGTGCATCAACAAAGTATTCTTTGATATATTTTTCCGCGATTTCAGGAACTGTTGTACCCTCTTCACGAGCCTTGTTTATAAGTTTGTCGTCTACATCAGTAAAGTTCTGAACAAACTTAACATCGTATCCACGGTATTCGAGGAACTGTCTTAAGCAGTCAAACACGATAAAGGGACGCGCATTTCCAAGGTGGAAATAGTTGTAAACTGTAGGACCGCAGGAATACATCTTTACTTCGCCCTCAACAAGCGGTTTGAATTCTTCCTTTGAACGGGTTAATGTATTGTATAATTTCATATATTTCACTGCCTCTCGTTATTGTCTTGTATCGTTTATAAGAGCATCAAGCTCTGCGGTGAGTTTATCAATCTTTGCACTCATACGACAAAGCTCCTGACTGACAGGGTCGGGAATATGAATCTGGTCAAGGTCGTCAACGCGTTTATCACCGCGCTTAACCACTCTTGCAGGAACACCTACGCAGGTACTGTCAGGTTCAACTTCGCGAAGAAGCACCGCATTTGCGGCAATTTTTGAGTTATCTCCAACTGTAAACGGGCCAAGGATTTTTGCACCTGCACCTACCATAACATTGTTACCGAGGGTGGGGTGTCTTTTTCCCGTATCCTTACCCGTACCGCCGAGAGTTGCACCCTGATAGATAGTACAGTTGTCACCGATGACGGTTGTTTCACCGATTACCACACCGCAACCGTGGTCAATTAAAAGCCCTTTTCCGATGGTTGCACCGGGATGAATTTCTATCTTCGTAAAAAAGCGCACAACCTGACTTATAAGACGCGGAATAAAACGAAGTCCGCACTTATAAAGCATATGTGAAAAACGGTGAAAAAGCACCGCATGAAAGCCGGGATAAAGAAGTGCTACTTCCAAAGCATTTCTTGCCGCGGGGTCGCGCTCCAATATTGATTTTATATCGTAAAGTGTTCTGGATTCTATATCAATCACCTCTTGTGTCCAACGGTACCAAATTGTCAATTTTCACAACTCAATCCGTATGCCATTTTATTATATAATAAAACGAGCTAAAAAACAACAATATTTTTAAGTTTTTTTGCAAAATAAAAAAGCCCTGAATTACTTTTCAAAGGCTTTTTTAATGATTTTATTTTAAGTTTTTCAAAAACTCCTCAGATTCTTCACGCGAACTGAATATGACGATATTTTTTGAGGAGTATTTTTCAAGCAAGCTCATTACCTTCGGGCGCTGCTTTTCATTATAATTTTTTATAAATTCTATGAATTCTTCATCCGTGTTTTCTGTTTCAAACCACGGCATATCAGGGCGCGGTTTACCACTTCTTTCCTCTATTCCCTGAAGACATATTTCAGTAGAATAGTCCAGAAAGAAAATGCTGTCACACGCACTCATACGCAACTGCATAGTTGATGCATAGTTACCATCTATAATCCATTCTTCACTATTTAAAATGCATTGCAGTTTTTCAAGAAAAACATCCTTTGTAACAGTCGTTTTATCAGTATTCCAATAGAGCATATCAAGATAGTATAACGGCAACTTCGTAGCTTTTTCAAGTTCCCTTGCAAAAGTACTTTTTCCGCTACCGGGTGAGCCGATTATTATTACTTTTTTCATAAAAAGTACTCCATTTTTAACTATTATAAACAACAGCAGGATGTGTCATATCCCCTGTATTATTGTTGAAAATGCAATTGTTGAATGTGAGATTCTTGGTTTCGCTATTAGTTATGTTTTTGAATATATTGTCGGAGAAAACGCAGTCTGTAAAAACGATTTCAGACGGTTTTCCTTCCCAGTCAAGAGTTTCAACAAACCCTTCTGCCCATTCTTCACACACTATGTCGTGGATATTACATTCTGTACAGGTTATGGTTGAATTGTCTATTCTCAAAAATCCGCTGGAATGAAAACTGTCGGAAAATTCTGTTTTATTTACTGTAGCATCGGAGCTGTCAAGCCATATTCCTGTGTATGTACAATCGTATATTTTTCCGCCTGAAACATTCAGGTTTTTAACTTTTGAAGCATTTATACCTACTGCACCGCAACCGTATAAATTACAGTTTTCCACAGTTACATTCTCACAAACCAAAAAGCTTAATACTGCACCTTCGCACTTATATTCGTCATAGCTTGTTGTGTGGCCCATAGTCAGTCCTGACAATGTGATATTTCCGCATTTTACAAAGGCAAGAACATCTGCCATTTTTTCATCTATGGTGATTTCCGCATTTCCTTCAATGGTCATATTCACTACATTTTCGACTATATAACTGTCAAGGTAGCTACCGTCGTAGTTCTGCACTTTTTCAACATTTTCGTTATTTACAGAATCTAAACCTGACAGGCTATAGTAATCAGAAGTCAATACGATTTTTCTGTTGTTTCCTATTGCATTTAAAAATTCAGCGGAAGTTGCAGCATACACAATCTCCTGTGTTTCAGTCTGCTGCGTATAATCAATATAGTCATCAGCATGAATATTAACGCTTCTTGTCGCGTCATCCCACAACACCTCGCAGCCAAGTGCCTCGGCTACGGCTCTTAACGGAATCATGGTTGTGCCGTCTACAATTACTGCAGGTGTATCAAGTTGAACCGGCTGTGGAGCTGCATCCATAAGCAAAGAGTCTATTGTAACAACAATATGCTTCCTGCCCTTGAATGCCGTTATGGTATTATCATCCCAGTACCCATACGCCCCTAAATTTACTAATATATCCATCGGGACTAATGTTCTGTCATTCATCAGGATTGGTTCTACATCAAAATCAATTTTTTCATTGTTAATGTATACGTTTATGGGCTGATTTGCCGATACTGAAAAGGTCATTGAAACAAAAAGTGCAACTGCGAGAACTACAGAGATAAAATGTTTGTAATTTTTCATTTTTCCCTCTCCTTTCGGTTAACCATTATCCTTTGTACAGAAGATTGCTATAAGTGAGGTTATAAGCAAAAGGAACGGATAAAAAAGTTTCGGAATAATCTCAAGCGCGGAAATCTGTGCACCTAAAGCAGAAGCTGCCGAGATTGCTACAAGCATCTGTGCACCATAGGGTAAAATCGTCTGAAAAACGCACGAGAAAGTATCGAGAATTGACGCTGCTTTTTTGGATGAAATCCCATAGTCTTT
Source organism: Clostridia bacterium (assembly GCA_045578925.1). GTDB lineage: Bacteria > Bacillota > Clostridia > UMGS1883 > UMGS1883 > UMGS1883. The sequence goes on along the minus strand of JAZNLD010000035.1, from coordinate 25 downwards.
TGCAATTTCGTTTGCGATGGGGTTT
>JAZNLD010000034.1:0-5202 GCA_045578925.1 Clostridia bacterium | reverse complement strand
TTATTGAGCAGACAGGCTGTATCGGTATGTGTGCACTTGAACCCATTGTTGAGGTTTATGTCCCCGGCAAGGAAAAGGTTACTTATGTTAAGATGACGGCAGAAAAGGTTGCAAAGATTGTGTCCGACCATATAGTAAACGGTGTACCCGTTGCTGAATATACAGTCGGCGCGCAGAAGTAAGAGAGGAGTGTAGGAAATGAGTTTGTACAGAGCACATGTGCTCATCTGTGGCGGTACAGGTTGTACTTCCTCAGGCGGCACTAAACTTATAGACGAATTTGAGGCACAACTTAAAGAAAACGGTCTTGAAAATGAAGTTAAAATCGTAAAAACAGGCTGTTTTGGTCTTTGTGCACTCGGCCCTGTTGTAGTAGTTTATCCAGAGGGTGCTTTCTACAGCAGAGTACAGCAGGAAGATGTTAAGGAAATCGTAACAGAGCATCTTCTTAAAGGTAGAATAGTTAAAAGACTTGTTTATGATGAAACACTTCAGGAGGGAGGAGATACAATCAAATCCCTCAATGAGGTTGACTTCTACAAGAAGCAGATGCGTATTGCACTTCGTAACTGTGGTGTAATCAACCCTGAAAATGTTGAAGAATATATCGCATTTGACGGTTACAAGGCTCTTGCAACTGCAATTACAGAAATGACACCTCAGGAGGTTATTGATAAAATCAAGGCTTCAGGACTTCGTGGTCGTGGCGGCGGTGGTTTCCCCACAGGTCTCAAGTGGGAATTCGCTTCAAAAAGTGTAAACGATCAGAAGTATGTTTGTTGTAACGCCGATGAAGGTGACCCCGGTGCATTCATGGACAGAAGTATTCTTGAAGGCGACCCTCACAGCGTGCTTGAAGCTATGGCTATCGCAGGTTATGCAATCGGTGCAAATCAGGGTTACATATACATCCGTGCAGAGTATCCTATTGCAGTACAGCGTCTTGAAATCGCTATCAAGCAGGCTAAGGAATATGGCCTTCTTGGTGAAAATATTTTCGGAACAGATTTCTCATTTGACATCGGTCTTCGCCTTGGTGCAGGCGCATTCGTTTGCGGTGAAGAAACTGCTCTTATGACATCTATTGAAGGACACCGTGGCGAACCTCGTTCTCGTCCTCCGTTCCCCGCTGTTAAGGGCCTTTGGGGCAAGCCCACAATCCTTAACAATGTTGAAACTTATGCAAATATTCCCGTTATCATCAATAATGGCCCCGAATGGTTCAGCCAGATCGGTACTGAAAAGAGCAAGGGTACAAAGGTATTCGCTCTTGGTGGTAAGATAAATAACACAGGACTTGTTGAAATTCCTATGGGTACAACACTCCGCGAAATCGTTGAAGAAATCGGCGGCGGCGTTCCTAACGGTAAGAAGTTCAAGGCTGCACAGACAGGTGGTCCTTCAGGCGGTTGTATTCCTGCTTCACTCATTGATACACCCATTGACTATGACTCACTTATCTCTATCGGCTCTATGATGGGCAGCGGCGGTCTTATCGTAATGGATGAAGACAACTGTATGGTTGATATTGCTAAGTTCTTCCTTGAATTCACTGTTGATGAATCCTGCGGTAAGTGTACACCCTGCCGTATCGGTACAAAGAGACTTCTTGAAATTCTTGAAAGAATTACAAAGGGTAACGGTACACTTGAAGACCTTGACCGTCTTGAACTTCTTTGTCACAGTATCAAGAATGCATCACTTTGCGGCCTTGGACAGACAGCTCCAAACCCCGTTCTTTCAACACTCCGTTACTTCCGTGATGAATATATTGCTCATGTTGTGGACAAGAAATGTCCTGCAGGTGTATGTAAGGAACTCACAAACTATACAATTGATAAAGATAAGTGTAAGGGCTGTAGCGCTTGTGCAAGAAAGTGTCCTGTTGGTGCTATTACAGGCGAAATCAAGAGTCCCTACACAATTGACCAGAGTAAGTGTATTAAGTGCGGTGCTTGTATGGAAACATGTAAGTTTGGCGCTATCGTTAAGAAATAAGGAAGGGGTGCAGAGATATGGAAATGGTTAATTTAAAAATTAACGGTCAGGAAATCAGCGTTCCTGCCGGTAGTACAGTATTAGAAGCTGCACGCACAGCAGGTATTGATATTCCCACACTTTGCTACCTTAAGGATGTAAGCCAGACAGGTTCTTGCAGAATGTGTCTTGTTGAAATCAAGGGCGGCAGAGCGCTTCAGGCAGCTTGTGTATATCCCGTAGCAGAGGGAATTGAAGTTTATACAAATACTCCCGCAGTAAGAAATGCAAGAAAGGTTACACTTGAACTTATTCTTTCAAACCATGACAGAAAGTGTCTTACTTGCGAAAGAAACCGTAACTGTGAACTTCAGGCACTTGCTGATGAGCTTGGCGTAACTGAAATTCATTACGAGGGCGTAAGAAACGAATACGATATAGACGAGCTTTCACCCTCTATCGTGAGAGATAACAATAAATGTATCCTCTGCCGCAGATGTGTGAATATGTGTAAGAACATTCAGACAGTTGGCGCAATCGACACAATGGAAAGAGGCTTCAAGACAAATGTATCTTGTGCATTTGAAAAGAGCCTCGGCGAAGTAAGCTGTGTAAACTGCGGTCAGTGTATTGCAGTTTGTCCCGTAGGCGCACTTCGTGAAAAGGATGCTACAGACGATGTATGGGCAGCACTTGCTAACCCCGACAAGCACGTTGTTGTACAGACTGCTCCCGCAGTAAGAGCAGCTCTCGGCGAAGAATTCGGTATGGAAATGGGAACACCCTGCACAGGTAAAATGGCAGCAGCTCTCCGCAGACTCGGTTTTGACAAGGTGTTTGATACAGACTTTGCTGCAGACCTTACAATTATGGAAGAGGGTACAGAGCTTCTTCACAGAATCCAAAACGGCGGCAAGCTTCCTATGATTACATCTTGCTCACCCGGTTGGATTAAGTTCTGTGAACATAACTTCCCCGAAATGCTCGAAAACCTTTCTTCATGTAAATCTCCTCACGAGATGTACGGTGCAGTTATTAAGTCATACTACGCTGAAAAGATGGGTATTGACCCCAGAGATATTTATGTAGTATCAATTATGCCCTGTACCGCAAAGAAGTACGAGGCACAGCGTGAAGAGCTTTCTGTAAACGGTCTTCAGGATGTAGATATCGTTCTTACAACACGCGAACTTGCTAAGATGATTAAACAGGCAGGTATCCGCTTTACACTTCTTCCCGACGAAAAGTTTGACGATCCCTTCGGTGAAGACGCAACAGGTGCAGGCGTAATCTTTGGTGCAACAGGCGGTGTTATGGAAGCAGCAATCAGAACAGTTGCGGACATCCTCGATGGCACAAGCCACAGCGAAGTTGAATATGAAGCAGTTCGCGGTCTTGAAGGTATCAAGATTGCATCAGTACAGGCAGGCGGCAAAACTATCCGTGCAGCAGTTGCACACGGTCTTGGTAATGCCCGTGAACTTCTTAACAAGGTTAAGAGTGGCGAAGTAGAAGTTGACTTCATCGAAATCATGGCATGCCCCGGCGGTTGTGTAAACGGTGGCGGTCAGCCTATCGTTTCTGCAAAGGAAAGAATGGACAAGGATATCCGCGCTGAAAGAGCAAAAGCACTTTACGCAGAGGATAAGAACCTTCCCCTTCGTAAGAGTCATGACAATCCCTATATCAAGAAGATATATGAAGAATATCTCGGCGAACCCGGAAGCCACAAGGCACACGACCTTCTCCATACACACTATATCGCTCGCGATAAGCACTAAAATTAATGGGTTGAACACCAAAAGGTGTCCAACCCATTTTTACATAAAATATTGAACATAGCGATAAATTGTGTTAAAATAGTCCTAGTAAGTCAAAAGGGGAGAAAACAATGAAATACTTAATCGTAGTTGATATGCAGAATGATTTTATAACAGGCAGTCTCGGAAGCAATCTTGCCGAGGCAATAGTACCAAATGTAGTAGAAAAAGTTAAAAACTTTGACGGCAAAATTATATTTACCCGCGACACACATTTTGCCGATTATATGCAGACGCAGGAAGGAAAAAACCTCCCCGTAGAGCATTGTATAAAAGATACTGACGGATGGCAGATTTGTGATGAATTAAAGCCGTTCGCAAATGAAGTGGTGGATAAAATTACATTCGGAAGTGTTGATTTACCAAAAATGGTAACGGATGCGGAGGAAATCGAACTGTGCGGATTGTGTACAGATATCTGTGTGATTTCAAACGCTATGATTTTAAAGGCAACCTTCCCCGAAGTAAAAATATCGGTTGACAGCAAATGCTGTGCAGGTGTCAGCGTGGAAAGTCATAACACAGCACTTGATGCGATGAAGGCAGTACAGATTGAGGTAAAGTGATTATGAGAGAACTTGAAATAGGTGCTGTATATAAGCATTTTAAGGGTAATTTGTATCGGGTAGAGGATGTAGCAAAACATTCCGAAACAGGCGAAACCTATGTAGTATATAGGCAGATGTACGGAGAAAAATCACTTTGGATACGCCCTCTTGATATGTTCCTCGAAGAGGTTGACCACGAAAAATACCCCGAAGTGAAGCAGAAATACAGATTTGAGAAACAGTGATTTTGTTCCTGAGTTGACAAAATCATAAAAGAGACATACACATTTTATAACATTCTTATAGTAATGTTTAGCCCTTTTTATGGGCAATTTCAATAGCAATTTCGGTTAGAAATATACAGAATAAACAATGGATGAAGAGAAAATAAAGGAGTTCGAGAGGCATATAAGATCATACATAGTAAGGTTTAAAAATTAAAAAATATAAATATGAGCACATTTTGAGTGAAATCAAGATGTGCTTTTTATTTACTCAAAGGAGGCTTTAGAATGAAACAAAAGATAATTAGAAAAGTGTTTAATACGGGGGTTGATGAAATGAACTCTAATTCATCAAATAAAAATTTTAACGAAAAGGAGAATACAGAAATGAAGAGACTGAATTTATACGAATCAAGACTGTTCGGTAGAATATGCTATGGTTTTGGAAGAGATGAGGAAGGATATGTTTTTGTTAAGGAAGAGGAAGCCAGTGTGGTGAGAAAAATATTTGAAATGGCAATTAACGGGAATAGTTTACATGAGATTCAGGTGGAATTGTTCAACAAAGGAATTAAATCTCCATCAGGTAAAGACACATGGACAAGAGATGTTATAGACAAGACAATAAACAAT
>JAZNLD010000033.1:0-3959 GCA_045578925.1 Clostridia bacterium | reverse complement strand
ACTCATCATTTCAGATATAATATCCAGAACTTTCTGGTGGCAACCACCACAGCCTGTAGAACAGCTTGTTATTTTCTGAACACTTTCAAAAGTCTTTAAAACATCATCAAACTTATTACTGTTTTGAATAGCGTCAGCTATGTCACTGTAAGTTACCTGTTTGCAATTACAAACTGTATAATTTTCAACCATAGTAGTCACCCTCCTCGCTGAATATTAAGCGAAATATCTCTTCAAAAGTCCTTCAAGGCCTTTTCCGTGTCGAGCCTCATCGCGAGCCATTTCGTGTACTGTGTCATGGATTGCATCAAGACCATTCTTCTTCGCGCATGATGCAAGATCAAACTTACCCTGAGTTGCACCATATTCACAATCAACTCTCCACTTGAGGTTATCTTTTGTTGTAGCCTTCATATTGGGTTCAAGATCTTCACCGAGAAGTTCTGCAAATTTTGCAGCATGCTCTGCTTCTTCAAAAGCGGCCTTTTCCCAGTAGAGACCAACTTCAGGATAACCTTCACGATGTGCTATTCTTGCCATGCAGAGATACATACCAACTTCTGCACATTCGCCGTTGAAGTTAGCCATCAACTGTTCAAAAATGTATTTCTTATCTTCTTCTGAAATATCAGGATTATTCTTTACAGTTTTCGCATATACGCCATATTCGTGTTCTGCTGCGAGAGCTGCACCTTCCTGCATTTCCTTAAACTTTTCTGCAGGAACTTTACATACGGGACAAGCCTCGGGAGGATTTGCACCCTCGTGAACATAACCACATACTGAACATACAAACTTTTTCATACTATCTTTCCTTTCGTTTATAAAAATATATTTTTTACTGACAATTTCGACAAGTTCCGTTTACTACGAGATTAACTGTGTCGATTTCAAAGCCCCCTGCATCCTTGAGGTTGATTGATACACATGATGTCGGAATATCATAAATTCTGCCACAGGAATCGCACTTCATATGATAATGAGGAGATATATCTCCGTCAAAATGCGATATATTTCCATAGCAGAGTTCAAGAATTTCCCCTGCCTCGGTAAGCTGTCTTAAATTACGGTAGACAGTTCCGAGGGAAATATTGGGATACTCCTGCCGAAGCCCTGAATACAACCACTCTGCATCCGGATGGGACTTTGTTGAACGAAGTAAATCAAGTAGTGCTTCACGCTGTCTGCTATACCTCATATAATCCCTCCTTGCCAATAACGATAATGATTATCGTTATCTCTTGTCATTATAATAGCATTATTTTTCTTGTATGTCAATACCTTTTTTAATAATTTTCGAAAAAACTTTTCCGTTTTCAACCCAGCTATAAATATAAACAGAAGTATCTGTGTTATTTTTGATTTTCAGATCCTTTACCCCATACACCACGGTTGCATCTTTTCCTGATGAAGTATAAGGCACATCTTCACTATGATTGTGATGTTCAGCAATATCAAGTCCGGCGTTAAGTGCCGCCATATATATCGTTGAACTAACCTGGCACACACCTCCCCCTATACCGACACTTTTCTCCCCAGCTATCAGAACGGGTGCATCTTTATAACCATTCTCTCTGCTTCTTTCCCCTGTGGTCGAGTTGAAGCTGAATATTCCTCCCGCGCCGACCTCCGTACCATTAATTTTTTCACACGCAGTTACTATATTACTTACACGATTTTCACCTTTATCAAGTATCGGTGTTGTCGCTTCACCTAAAGTAACCTCTTTCTTTTTTACTTCAAATTTTCTTGAAAATTCATTTTTTAAAATATCCCTTCTCCGGCCTTTAGGTATTGGTTCATCTGAAGCAGAACATCCTGCTAAAATGACAAGTATACATATAAGAATAAATTTCATATAAAAAACCTCTTTTCCTACTTTATTTTAAGCAAGAAAAGAGGTTTTAATGTTTGAAAAATTTGTATGTTACTTATTCGGGTTTTCGCTATATTGGTTCTGAGGTTTACCGCTACGCATTTCGCTAAGCGCCTGACTCTTACCCTCAAGGTAATCTGCAGAAATCACAAATTTGTCATCAAATGATTCAATTTCCACTTCCGCAATCGGATAAGGCATACTTTCTTCGGTAAGATAACCCATATCTTCATACATTATTTCACTTTTGCAGTTATCACAGATAAGACCAGTGTTATCCGAATTGTTTTCAAATCTGCCATGTACTCCGAATTGCTGGTAGCAACCCAAGCAATCATCAAATGCAAGACGATAACTGCCATCAATCGTTTTTACTGCAATGATTCTTGTGTCAAGAGCCTTAACCGGAATAAAGATAGCCTTTTCGTCGGTGATTTCACTCTTGGAAATTGTCACTTCTTCGGGCTTTGAATTAATTCTGTTTTCTACCGTAATTGCAACAATGATAAGAATAACCACTATAATTAATCCGAATAAAAGTTTTTTATCCCTTACCTTTTTGTGTTCTTTTACTCTACTTCTGACTGAATCCATGAAATTAACTCCTTATCAGTTAAAATATTTTACAGCTGAAAGGAACATCTTCATATCATAGTTGCCTTCAACATTTTTGTAAAGGTTTGCACCAATACGCTCTGAATGTCCCATCTTTCCGAGAACCTTTCCATCGGGAGAAATAATACCTTCAACTGCACAAACAGAACCGTTGGGGTTGTACTGAATATCATAAGTGGGATTACCCTCAAGGTCAACATACTGAGTAATAATCTGTCCATTGTCAGCAAGTTTTCCTATAAGCTCTTCGCTTGCGAGGAATCTTCCTTCGCCGTGTGAAATCGGCACTGAATATATGTCACCGACATTTGTTTCCATAAGCCAGGGTGACTTATTTGACGCAATTCTTGTGTTTACAATCTTTGACTGATGGCGTGAAATTGTATTGAAAGTAAGCGTGGGACTATTTTCGTCCGCCTCAAGAATTTCACCATAAGGAACAAGACCAAGTTTGATAAGAGCCTGGAAACCATTACAGATACCAGCCATAAGACCATCGCGATTTTTAAGAAGCTTCATAACTGCTTCGCTGATTTCCTTATTTCTGAAAAATGCAGTTATAAGCTTACCGCTACCGTCAGGTTCGTCGCCACCTGAGAAACCACCGGGTATGAATACAATCTGTGATTCACTAACCTTTTTAGCAAATTCAGAAACAGATTCTGCTACATTTGCTGATGTAAGGTTATTTATAACAAAGATTTCAGCTTTTGCACCCGCTTTTTCAAATGCCTTTGCACTGTCAAATTCGCAGTTTGTTCCTGGGAACACGGGAATAAGAACGCGCGGCTGTGCAATCTTGGAAGAAGCCTTTGCTACACTTGCACCGCTATAGCTGAATTTTTCAATCTTTTTATCAGGAGTTTCAATGTTGCACTTGTAAATCTTTTCAAGCTTATTTTCATAAAGCTCAATAAGTTCTGCAAGAGCAAGTTTTTCTTCACCGAGAGTAATTTCTTCTTTTTCTGTTGTCTTACCGAGGAGAATTGCATTTTCGATTTCTTCGGTAGTTTCAAGAATAAATGCACCATAGTTATAGCCGAAAATTTCTTCTGTTGAAATTTCGTTACTATAAGCAAAACCGATACCGTTACCCATTGTCATTTTAAGAATTGCTTCTGCGATACCGCCGTATGTGGGAGTGTAAGCGCTGAGCACCTTACCATCACGCATAAGCTTTGTCACAAATGCGAATTCATCCTTGACTGACTGTGCAACGGGAAGACCATTCTCATCATATTCAGGTTTTATAAGATATACTTTACTTCCTATTTTCTTAAATTCAGGAGAAATAATATTATCAACGCTATCTGTTGTAACCGCAAATGACACAAGTGTTGGAGGAACATCAATATTTTCAAAGCTACCGCTCATTGAGTCCTTACCGCCGATAGATGCGATTTCAAAATCCTTCTGCGCCTTGTAAGCACCGAGAAGTGCCGCCATAGGCTTACCCCAACGTGCAGGG
>JAZNLD010000032.1:0-2179 GCA_045578925.1 Clostridia bacterium | reverse complement strand
GGACATAGCTTCCGTGACGCTGCGCAATCACTTCGGGGGCGAGTGCGGAAAGCACCACGTGTTCGCTATCCATTACGATTACGCTATTTGTTTTTCTGCCGTAGGTTGCATCAATAAGCATTCCGTTTTCGCGCGCTTCCTGTGCAATACGCTTTACGGGCGCACTTTCGGGGAGGACGATGCTTACAATCCTCTCGTCAGAAACAAGATTACCAAAGCCGACATTTATAAGTTTCATATTACTTACTCCACATTCTGAATCTGCTCGCGCAGTTTTTCGATTTCCGCCTTGACATCAATAACGATTCTTGCCACATCAAGATCCTGTGACTTACTGCCGATTGTGTTTATTTCGCGGTTCATCTCCTGAATAAGGAAGTCAATCTTACGGCCGACACAGCCACCTTCTTCAAGCATCTTTGTGAACTGCTCAACATGGCTTCTGAGTCTTACGGTTTCTTCATTTACATTGACCTTGTCGGCAAAAATAGCAACCTCGGTAAGAAGTCTTGACTGGTCGTAGGTTGCGCTGCCTAAAATATCAAGCATTCTTTCTTCGATTCTTGCGCGGTATTCTTTCACGATTTCCGGAGAACGCTTTTCAACCTCGCTTGTCGCATCTGCGATGAATGAAAGATGCTCTAAAAGGTCTTTCTTAAGACTTTCACCCTCAACAATTCTCATTTTGTCAAAATTGTCAAGAGCTTCTGAAAGAGCGCTTAAAACAGCGTTTGCAATAAGCTCCTCATCAACGGGAGCTTTATCAACTGTGAAAACATCAGCAATGCGAAGGAAGGTTTCAGCATTGGCATTCGATGAAACACCAAGCTCATCGGAAATTGTTTTAAGTCCTTCAAGATACTCTTTCGCAAGTGCGATGTTTACCTTGACAACGCAATCATCCTCACCGCCTGACTCAACATTGAGGTAAATATCAACCTTACCACGATTTATGCGTGCCGATGCCGCTTTACGCATAGGCTCCTCAAGGAAGGTATAGATGCGGGGCATCTTTATGGAAAAATCGCTGTAACGCGAATTTACGGACTTTATTTCTACGGTGAAGGTCTTGCTTCCAAGCTCTGCCTTGCCGTTGCCGTAACCAGTCATACTTTTTATCATAGGAAAAGCTCCTTTTCGTTTGAAAAATTGTAACAGGGCATATGTACCCATAATTATTTTACATTATATCATATATGTAGGGATAGAGTCAACCTTTTTAAAATTTGTTCACAAACGGGGAAATTTTAAATAATTTTAAAAAATTGCTTGACAATCACTAATTCATTCGTTATAATAGGCAAGTAACGTATCTGGGTGTAGCGCAGTTTGGTAGCGTGCTTGAATGGGGTTCAAGAGGCCGGGAGTTCAAGTCTCCCCACTCAGACCATAAAAAATCGTATCCTTTTGGGTACGATTTTTTTCCCCTATGGGGAGACTTGAACTCAAGGTGAGCACGAGGCGTAAAGAAAACGATTAATAATCGTTTTTAGGCGAGTGGTGCGCCGTCGGGTACCAAAAGCGGAAGCTTTTGGTCGACAAGCAGGGCAGATTGCAGAGCAATATGCGTCTCCCCACTCAGACCATGAAAAAATCGTATCCTCGTGGGTACGATTTTTTTGTTTCCTCACGGGGAGACTTGAACTCAAGGTGGGAACCGAACCCGCGCGCTGCCGGTGGCAGAAGAAGCGAGGGTGTAGGGTTGTGCAGAAACAGGAGCTATGCAAGCGGCAGCGAAGCAGAGCGAGATTGTTTCAAACGGGGAGGCGTGAAGGGAACGATTGATAATCGTTTGAAGATTGCTTTTTTATTGAAAAATGTCGGGATGGAGTGATGATTTGTGGGAAAATTTGATGGAATTTTAATAGCGACAGACCTTGACGGAACACTTCTTGATCATAATAAAAACATTTCTCCTGAAAACCTTTCAGCGATTAAATATTTTAAGGAAAACGGCGGTACATTCACTTTTATTACAGGGCGTAGCGTCATTGTTATAGGCTATATTTACGACCTTGTAAAGCCGAATGCTCCTATTGGTTGTTTTAACGGTGGTGCAGTATATGATGCGGAAAAGAGAGAATTCATTTCAAGAAACACCTTGCCCGATGATGCTATCGAGCTTGTACGACTTGTGGATGAAAAAATGCCCGGGATGTCTTTTGAATTATGCACATAC
>JAZNLD010000031.1:0-3223 GCA_045578925.1 Clostridia bacterium | reverse complement strand
GATGATGAGGGTATTTATGATGATGCAATGCTTGCAAAATCACTCGGATTTACCGGCAAGGCATCTATTTCACCCCGTCACATCGACGCTATCAACACCGTTTTCAGTCCTACCGAGGCAGAAATTGAATATGCCTATGAGGTTATGGACGCAATAAAACTTGCAAAAGAAATGGGCAAGGGCGCAATTGCCCTCCGTGGTAAAATGATAGACGCACCTATCGTGGCAAGAGCCGAGCGTACAATTGAAATGGCTAAGGCTCTCGGAATGGACAGGGGGGATGAACAATGAGTAAAATTGTAAATTCGCTCCGCGAAGTAATTGAGCTTTCAGGTCTTAAAGATGGTATGACCGTATCCTTCCACCACCATCTGCGTAACGGTGACTTCGTTCTTAATATGGTAATGAACGAGATTGCAAATATGGGTATAAAAGACCTTACAGTGAATGCAAGTTCGCTTTTTGATACTCATATGCCTCTTCTTGATCATATTAAAAAAGGTGTCGTAACAACAGTTATGGCAAACTATATTGCGGCAGGCCCCGGGCGTGAGTTTTCAAAGGGGATTATGGATAACCCCATTCAGTTCCGCACTCACGGGGCAAGGCCGGCTGACATCGCACTCGGTAAAACACCGATTGATGTTGCTTTTATTGCTGCTCCCACTTCAGATAATATGGGTAACTGCAGCGGTAAATACGGCAAATCAGCCTGCGGTAGCCTTGGCTATGCGTATGCCGATGCAATGAACGCTAAAAAGGTTGTTGTTATTACAGATAACCTTGTTTCATATCCGCTTGAAGATTATTCGATTTCCGAAGACTATATTGACTATGTCGTAACCGTTGATGCAATCGGCGACCCCAAGGGTATTGTGTCAGGTACAACGAAAATAACCCGTGACCCCGTAGGCCTTGTAATGGCGCAGAATGCGGCAAAGGTTATTGAGGCATCAGGTCTTCTTAAAGACGGCTTCTCATTCCAGACAGGTGCAGGCGGTGCATCGCTTGCAGCGGCAAAGTTCCTTAAAGATATTATGCTTAAAAAGGGAATTCAGGGAAGCTTCGGTCTTGGTGGTATTACAGGTTATATGGTTGATATGCTGAGAAGCGGGTGCTTCCGCAGTCTTATGGATGTTCAGTGTTTTGACCTTGATGCGGTAGAATCCATCCGTACTGACTTAAGACATCAGGAAATTTCGGCTATGCAGTATGCATCGCCTGCGGCAAAGAGCGCAGTTGTGGACAGCCTTGATGTAGTAATTCTCGGTGCAACTGAAATTGATACAGACTTCAATGTAAATGTGCACACCGATTCAAACGGTTATATTATGGGCGGTAGCGGCGGTCACAGCGACACCGCGGCAGGAAGCAAACTTTCAATGATTATTGCACCTATGTTCCGTGCAAGACTTCCCATTATAACAGACCGTGTAAACTGTATTTCAACACCGGGTAAGGATATTGATGTTCTCGTAACCCAGGGCGGAATTGCAGTAAATCCCAAAAATATTGAACTTAAAAATAATCTTATCGCGGCAGGACTTAATGTTGTTGACATTCACGACCTTAAGGAAAAGACGGAAAAAATCGCCGGTAAGCCCCAGCGACTTTTAAAGGGCGACAAGATTGTTGCAGATGTTATAGGTCACGACCTTTCAGTTCAGGATTATATCTATAATGTAAAATAAATGGAGGAAAAATAATGAGAGAGATAAATGCAAGTGTCATTACACAAACTGTAAAAGAGCTTTGTATAGATGCAAACTGCCATCTTACAAGCGACATCAAGGAATGTATCGCAAATTGCAGAAAGAATGAACCCTGGCCTCAGGCACAGGAAATTCTTGACCGCATAATCGAAAACTATGAAATTTCAGACGAACAGAATCAGAGCGTTTGTCAGGATACAGGTGTTGCGTGTGTATTCCTTAAAATAGGTCAGGATGTACATATCGTAGGCGACCTTAGTGAAGCCGTTGATGAGGGTGTAAGACAGGGTTATACAGAAGGCTACCTTCGTAAGAGCGTTGTCCGTGACCCCCTTGACAGAGTAAATACAGGTGATAATACACCTGCTATGCTCTATACCGAAATCGTACCCGGTGACAAACTTGAAATCACAGTCGCTCCCAAGGGGTTCGGTAGTGAAAATATGAGTAAGATTGCAATGCTTCGTCCTTCTGACGGACTTGAAGGAGTAAAGAACTTCGTATGCAAGACCGTTGAAGAAGCAGGCCCCAACCCCTGTCCTCCCATTGTTGTAGGTGTAGGTGTAGGCGGTACATTTGACAAGGCTGCATATATGGCAAAGAAAGCTCTTCTTCGTCCAGTGAACGAGAGAAACGAAACACCTTTCTACGCAAAACTTGAAGAAGACCTTCTCGAAATGATTAACTCGCTCGGTATCGGACCTCAGGGCTTTGGCGGAAAGACAACAGCTCTTGCAGTAAATGTTGAGTATTTTCCCACACACATTGCAGGACTTCCCGTTGCGGTTAATATCAACTGCCATGTAACAAGACACAAGTCAAAGACTCTGTAATTGAGGAAAGGAAGGAATAATATGTCTATAAATATAAAAACTCCTTTAACACAGGAAGATGCACGCAAGCTTAAAGCAGGCGACAGCTGTCTTATCTCCGGCGTAATCTATACTGCCCGTGATGCAGCTCACAAACGCCTTTGCGAACTCGTTGCAGAAGGTAAAGAACTTCCCCTTGATGTGAAGGATGCAGTAATCTATTTCGTTGGACCAACTCCTGCAAAGGAAGGTCAGGCAATCGGTAGTGCAGGCCCTACAACTTCTTACCGTATGGATGCATACAGCCCCATTCTTATCAAGGAAGGCCTTACAGGTATGATTGGTAAGGGTAAGAGAGGACCTGAAGTTATCGATGCCATGAAAGAACACGGCGCAGTATACTTCGGTGCAATCGGAGGTTGCGGTGCGCTCCTTTCAAAGTGTATTAAGAAAGCAGAAATCATCGCATACGAAGACCTCGGTGCAGAAGCAATCCGACGCCTTGAAGTAGAAGATTTTCCCGTTGTTGTAATTATTGACAGCGAAGGAAATAATCTCTACGAAACAGGTAAGCAGGCATACCTTGATAGTCTGAAATAATATTAAACGGCCATCCCGCAGGGGATGGTCGTTTCAGCGTGTCGATAAACCTATCGACGCGCTGGCAGACGAGGAAAAAGAAAGGTAAATCTGTTCAAG
>JAZNLD010000030.1:0-7788 GCA_045578925.1 Clostridia bacterium | reverse complement strand
TCTTTCAATAACATAGAAACCGACAGAAATTGTGGAATAGTCGAAATCTTCGGGAAGTTCTCTGTCCGGTGGCGGAAGAGTTTCATGATACGCCTGCGTGAGAATTGAGATTTTTCTTTTTATTCTGCCTTCCTCGGTTGCTTTCTTAATCGCCTTGTCAAGTTTATAGGCAAACATCAGCATTCTGTAAGAAAGCGATCCTGCATTTTTACATTTTTCGCACTCGCACCAAGTACCGTTGTCAAGAGTTGAAAGTTTGAATTTTGATGCTTCGCGGAATTCGCCTTCCGCAAGGGAGGTAACAATCAGCTTTACAAATTCATCTGTTGCATCTCCGTTTGATGTGCAGATAAAGTCACCTGTCCAATATCCTCGTGCAAGATATTCGTAATTACGATAAAGCTTATGTTCACCGTCAATTTCAGCATACCATTCAGGATGTGCTTCGCCGTATGTAAGTATCCCGTCGCCGTTTATATCGCCTTTATAGAAGGGGCTTACTTCATAAGGGTCTTCGGGTTTTCCTTCTCCACCGAAGATTTTGTGTTTGTAAGGATATTCGTGATTGATATCCATATAGTTATACCAGATTGCGTGACCGCCTGCAGTAACGCCAAGGCATAGTTTCTGCAAAAGCTCACCATTCTCAAATTTCACAAGAAAAAGGGAATTGTATTTATTGTGGAAAAGCCACATAAGTAAATCTGTGCTTGTATCATTTGCAAATTCACTTGATGCTTCTCTGGTTCTGTATGAGGGGGCGCTTGTTATGTCCATTTCGGTATTTTCGGATTTATCAAGGCTTTCGCAGTAATGAGTTCCGTCTTCGCCTGGAGAAATGAATCTTATTCCGTGGTACTCCATATATTCATCCATAGCGTAGACGCTTCCGCGTCTGCCATCGCCGTGAAGAAGCACTATCTTCTTGCCTTCCTTTTCAGTGCTGTAGATACGGTATCCCTCTTCCCTTGTCATCTTCTCGTAAGGAAGATTATACTTTTCGGCGGCAAAGAGTGAACATTCGTCACCGAGGAAGATAATAACATCACCGTTTTCCGAAAAGTCCGCGATATCCAGAACTTCCACATCAAGATTTTTGTATGTTTCAAAAACGCTTTTCGCATCAAGTGCAGAAAAACATTCTGTACATGCACGGCAATCGTCAGAATAAGAGTCTGCCCACGAAATCGTAGTTTCGCCGTGCGCTGCATCTTCTACTGTTTTAAAATTACCTTTTGATACTATAATTTTGTAAGACATAATCAGTTCCTCTTTCCTCAGTTGCTATGGTTGTTCTTAATATAAATCGATACGGGTACTATTACCGCAACGGCAATTGCAAGCCAGGTTGTGAAATTCATTATTTAATTCCCCCTTTATGTTCATACAAACAGAATTTTCCTGAACAAATGTAAGATACTACGCACGCGATTGCGTATAACAATACTCCTCTGCCACCAAACACCTCAACTGCCAGAGCGACTGATGCTATCGGACATTTCACTACTGCCGCAAAAAGAGCTACGAATCCGAGCGATGCCGCAAAAGCACTTTCAAGTCCCAGTACTGTGCCGAAAGCGCAACCGAATGTCGCCCCTATAAATAGCGTGGGGACGATTTCTCCACCCTTGAATCCTGCCGCGATTGTTATTGCCGTGAATATTATCTTGAGTGCAAACGAAGCATAGGAAGCTTCGCCCTCCATTGCACGGGTTATAACGCTCATACCTGCGCCGTTGTACTCGGTTGTACGGAGAACAAGTGCAAGCAGTATTATAATAACAGCACCGACAACCGATCTTATGTAGTCGTTTGCTATAAACTTTTTCATATATTTTGAAGTGTATTTGATTGCAAGACAAAATGCGATACTGACAAGTCCGCAAAGCGATGCGAGAACAATCGTTTTTGCTATAACACCAAAAGAAAGATTCATTGACTCGACGGTAAATCGCACACCCTCGGACTCAACCAAGCGGGCAATCATATACGCCACTGCAGAAGATATAAGGCACGGAAGCAGGCTTTTTCTATGTGTATCCCGTACCCTGATTACTTCAAGCGAGAATATTGCCGCGGTAAGCGGTGTGCCAAACATTGCCGAGAAAAAACTGCTCATCCCTGCCATAACAATAATTTGTTTTTCGCCCTTGTCAAGCTTAAAAAGTCTGCCGACATTGTAACCGATGCTTCCGCCAAGCTGAAGTGCCGCACCCTCGCGTCCTGCCGAGCCACCAAAAAGATGTGTGATAAGAGTGCAAACAAAGATAAGCGGTGCAAGTAAGAGCGGGACATCTTCTCTTGTTTCTACCGAAGAAATTATCCTGTTTGTGTTCATAGCACCCCTGCTTTTAAAAGGATGATAAAGCGCCGTTATAACAAGTCCTGCAATCGGCAGAAATAGTATAATCCAGTTATGTCCTTCCCTTATGTGCGTTACAACTTCAAGCCAATGGTGAAAAAGCGAGCCGATCAGTCCGCCGATTACACCCATAAGGCACGAAATCAACAACCATTTTAAAATTGTTTTAGTCTTTTTTATCATTAAGTTCTCCTTTTAATAGAGAGTTTTTGTGAAATTGCAAAATTATATTCCGACTATAATTTCTGTGTTATTAAGGTCATTCAGTTTGATTTTTTTGTTTTCCGTAGTTTTATGTCGCTGAAAATTTTCAAGCGGATTTTCCACTTCCAACTCATAACATATATACCACCCGTCGTTTTCTTTTATAATGTCAATTTCTATATCAAGCCTCGTTATATGCCACCAGTTTGTATTAAAATAAACTATTGACAAATCAAGATCTCCATACTTTTTCAGGGATTCGTCACGAGTCATGTCATAAAGAGTTTCCTCACTTACCATAAACCCGACTTTATACGGGCCGTACTCTCCACCTTTTATTTTAAAGTTTTCAGTATCGCTTTTAAGCCTGATTTTACCACCGCTTTCAAATTCATAATATTCTTCAACAGTGTTTATTTCTTTACCATTCAAAGAAATCTCGTATTCGCCTGTAATTCTGTCAAACGGGTAAAAACGATAATAAATCCAATCTTTATTAAATGCGCATATCACTATCACTAAAATAAGAATAACCGCAAGTATCAGAAGTGCTTTTTTCATTTTACTTCAACCCTCTTTCAATCATTTAGCGGTTTAAGGCAGGTTCAGACTATTCACTTTTGGTTAAGGTATACCGATTTTGCTACGCCTTCCCACTCTACAGAAAGACCGCAAAGGTCAGCTACAATACGAATGGGTACTGTTATTCGGTCATTTCTCATTTTAAAAGTACGACTGTCGGGAGTTCCGTTAAAAAGCAGTCTGTTTCCAGCCACATTTACAGTAACGATGCGACCATTTGCCGTAACCGTTGCAGTTTTTGAATATTCATTCCACTCTACCTGTGCACCGAAAGCCTCGGACACGGCACGAAGAGGAAGATATGTAACTCCGTTTTCTATATAAGCACCTGCGTCACTCGACACACGGTTTCCGTTTGCGTATATTTTAACCTCCCCAAACAAATCGGCAAGTATCTCGTCTGCATACATATTGCGGTATCCGTCAGGGTCGGGAAGAACATCTGCCCTCCACTGCATACGATTATAATCTGTCAGATAGTTCTGATTTCGTGACACAGACGGATATTTTGAGTAATGTGCGGGGAAATATGCCTTCATATACTGTGTCGCAAGCTGCACTGCCTGACTGTTTTTATTTCCGCTACGGGTATATGTACCGCACAATGTCACCGCAGGAGGTGATGCGTGCAGAAATACCACGCTTCCGTCACGGCACTCACCCACTACAATATAGGCGTGCCCGTTTGAGCTCATTATATCTCCGCATTGTCTTTTTGTGACATTTGATTTATCAATATATGTTCCGCCGAAAATTTCGCTGTATTTCTTTGCCATTGTTTTCGACTGATATACATAACCCGCATTACTATAACTTTTTCCGAATATCTGATACATTGTCCATCCGACATAGCCGGTACAATCAAGACCGTTATGTATCTGATACCTTGTATTCTTGTAGTTATAAGAGGATGACTGCGAATTATAGAAATTCTCCCATTGTGGACTTACTCCGTAGCTTAATGCTTCTGTCCCTGCAGCAGTATCAGCCTCATTCCACGCACCGCCATAGACATACACTGCCTTTCCGATCGGAAGCGTTGCGTTTGCAATCATATTTTTTACTGTCGGTGTATTAAGACTTGTCTGCACATACCCCTGTGCGATGTTTTCGTAGGAACCTGTAGTAATCACCGTCAAAAAGGTCAGCATCACAGCCAGAGCAGTCCTGAAAATTCTTTTTTTCATCATTGGTAATTCCTTTCACTTCACCTATGGTTTGCAGGTTAAATGATGGAGTTTTTATATCATAAACTTCAAACCGATTTATTGTCAGCAAGGTCTTTTATAAGAAGTGCCGACAGATTGTAATACGGTATTACGCTGTCAATTTCCATATATTCGTCAGGACAATGGTCATCGCCACCGGTTGGTCCCATAGCATCAATACACAAAACGCCAAAGCCGGCAAGCACATTTGCGTCAGAAAGCCCACCGCGTGCCTTATGTCTGAATTCTATACCGTTTTCCTTTGTTATTTTTTCAATATGCTTTATGTACTTATCAGTCTTTTCCGTGTACATAAGTGCGGATTTAACCGACTTAACAATATTTACACCGATTCCGCGTTCTTTTGCACCTTCCGTCATTTCGGCTATAGCTTTATCAAAACGCTCAACCTCGCTGTTGTCGGCAAATCGTATATCAATTTTCATACTTGCCGTCGGTGCAACTACATTACCCTTTATACCACCATTTGCAAGGCCTACATTTACAGTTGTATTTTTTTCAAGGCTTGCCATTTCCGAAAATTTCACAATCCATTTGCCCATTTCGTGAATTGCACTTTTTGAGCCGTTTGTGAACATATATCCCGCGTGGCCGTCTTTTCCGGTAAAGTCTATTGTATAGAAAAGCCCTCCTTTTCTCTCAGCACAGCATCCGCCACTTCCGGATGCCTCGTAAATAAATGCGTAGTCAGCCTTTCGCGCATATTCTTCATAAACCTTTTTTGAATAAGTGCTTCCTATTTCTTCATCAGGGTTAAATACTGCAACAATATTGAGCTTTTCGTTAATCTCACTGGGAAGCTCACTCAAAAGATAGTACATCAGAAGAGCACCATGCTTCATATCGCACACCCCGGGCCCATAGGCACGGTTGCCTTCAATTCTGAAAGGACGCTCGGCACAAGTTCCGTGAGGAAATACTGTGTCAAGGTGTCCTATCATTAAAAGGTCGTAATGCTCTGCCTCACGATTGGTACAGATTACACACTTTCCGCACTTGCCGTCAAACTCATATTCGTGAACATTCCAGCCGAGATTCTGAAATTTATCAGCAAAAAAGGTTGCCACTTTTGTGACGCCCTCAACATCCTCCGAACCGCTGTCGATATTTACAAGATATTCAAGTTCCTTCAAATACTGATCTAATTTCATAATTGTTTCTCCTTACATATTCGCCTTGAAAATATCGGCGACCTCGGTGATTGTTATATATGCGGCGCTGTCAATATTATGCACTATATCCCTCATCCTTGAAATCTGGAAACGGTCAAGGATAAAGTATATCATCGTCTTGTCACGGTTTGAATATCCGCCCTTTACCGCTATTTTTGTTGTTCCGCATTCGAAAACCGCCATAAGTGCTTTTGAGATTTCTTCAGGTTTTGAAGTTATTATCATTGCCGCTTTTGAACGGTCAATACCCTCTACTATAAAGTCAATTGTTTTAAGTCCTGCCGCGTAGGTCACGATTGAATAAAGCGGAAGTATCCAGCTACCCATAACAAATCCGCAAATGACATACAAAATAACATTGTAAACCATTACGAAGGTGCCTACTGTCACGCCTATTTTCTTTGCGAAAATAACCGACATAACTTCAATGCCGTCAATAGCTCCACCGTATCTGATGGTTATACCGCTGCCAACACCGGAAATCAATCCGCCAAAAAGCGCACAAAGGAGCAAGTCAGTACCTGCAAGCGGTGATGCAAACGATACATCAATCGGCAAAATATCAGTTATAAGCCACGCTCCGAATGAGTATATTGCCACAGTGTACAAAGAATAAAATGTAAAGAGTGCACCCTGCTTCTTGTATCCGAATGCAAAAAGAGGGATATTGAGCACAAGCAGGAAAATTGAAAGCGACAACCATTGGGGCGTAATCTGAGAAAGAAGCATCGCAGTTCCTGAAATTCCGCTGTCGTACAATTTAACGGGAGCAAGAAAAACAGTAATACCAAATGCATTTATAAACCCCGCAATGGTCAGCATTATTATATTTTTAAGCTTTATTTCTTTTATTCCCATACCGATTTTCCTTTACAAACTCATTTCCATCATAACATGAGGAATGTTCTCCTCCATAAATTCACCCGATACTGTGACAAATCCCATTTTTTCATAGTAGCCTTCCGCCTGCTTCTGTGCATGCACCACTATTTTTTTGCAGTTGAAAGCCTTTTTGATTTCCACAAGGCTTTTCTGCATGAGCTCGCGACCAAGTCCCTTTTTATGTTCAATAGAAACGACTCTTCCTACTGTAACCTCACCCTCGCCTGATACAAACGCACGAAGGCACGCAAGCGCCCTTTTCCCGTCAGTTATAAAACAGTGAAGGCAGTCATAATCAACATCATCCATATCCTGACAGACTATGTTCTGTTCAAGCA
Source organism: Clostridia bacterium (assembly GCA_045578925.1). Classification (GTDB taxonomy): domain Bacteria; phylum Bacillota; class Clostridia; order UMGS1883; family UMGS1883; genus UMGS1883. Next base: position 1,019 of record JAZNLD010000030.1, on the reverse strand, counting down.
GAAAAACCTCAGTCCTTGATTTTAATATTTCATAGAGCTCAGAAGCAGAAAGCTCCGAAAACATTTTTGCAACAAATTCCATATCTATCACCACGTAATATTAAAGTCTATTTTAAATTCCTCGCTGACCCCGTTTTTGTTCCAGTTAAACTTAAAAAACAGTTTCTCAGGTGATTCCGCTTTTATGTCTGCAACAGGTACAGCGAATATAACACGCTGAGCCTCCCCTGCGTCCACAACATCCTTGCTAAACTTTATCTTTGCAGGAATAGAAACTGCAAAATCTTCCGTAAGAGAAACTTCTGCACTGCTTACACTTGTCTCGTCGCTTTCAATCCATTCTATCAGGTCATTGATAACGACATTTTGGCAATCTATGTACAAAACCCCTTCGTCAATGTAAGGAAGTGTAAATTCCCACTTGTCGTTTGTCTTGCCCATTGAAGTCCATTGGCAGTACGCACTTTTTGACAATATATTTTCAGGGCCCTGTGAAATATATATAACTACTTCTGAATTTTTCTTGGCAGTTGCATTTGCTTTCGGTCTTGTTCTGAAAACCTTACCTTTTTCGTCGCTGTCTCTGTATTCATATTCCACAATCGGAACAAACTGTGCTTCTTTAACCATCTTTACTGCAGTCTTCTCATCTTTCCCCATAATATCGGGAACTTCAACCCTTCCGCAACCTGCTGAAAGCGAAGCAATAACAGCTATCAATAAAATTATGGAAATACTCTTTTTCACTCTCATTTTTTACTCATTCTCCTGTCCGTTTTTTCTTGAGGAGGGTAGACTACCCCTATTTAATAAATTATACTATATTTTTTTACTTATTACAATAAAAAATTGCCATTTTCGCGCAAAAAAATCCTCCCTTTCGGGAGGATTTCAGCGTGTCGATAAACCTATCGACACGCTGGCAGACGAGGAAAAAGAAAGGTAAATCTGTTCAAGACAAGCTCGTCGGCGTACGGGGGTACGATAGAGATTGCCTTGGACAGAAGCAAGCAAAAATC
>JAZNLD010000029.1:0-9661 GCA_045578925.1 Clostridia bacterium | reverse complement strand
CACAGAACGACATGGCTACGATCCGACTTGTAAAACTTATTCTTCAGAGCGATGAGGAAAACAGTAGCCGTAACAGCAACAAAACAACAGTTGATTTTATGTATGAAAAGGCAAAAGGTTGCGTGGCATTTCTCAATACCGAGCCCGGAAGCCGTGAAGGACATGTCATAAGAAGAAAAGGCATAGCCAAGTATCGTTTTGAAGTTGTTGGAAGAGCCGCACATGCATCAGCCTGCTTTGAAGGTGCAAGTGCAATCTGTGAAGCGGCACACAAGATAATAGAAATTGAAAAGCTCAAGGATATTGAAGGAATAACCTGCAACTGCGGAATAATAAATGGAGGAACGGCAGAAAATACAGTTCCCGATAAGTGTACGTTTACCGCGGATTTCAGATTTGCAGATGACGAGCAAAGAGTAAAAATTGACGAAATCGTCAGGGAAGTAGCAGAAAAAAACTATATAGAGGGTACAAAATGCAATTACACACTTGCAAGTCAGCGTTGTGCGATGATGAAAACAGACTCCAATGTAGAACTTTTTGAGAAAGTGAGAAAAATTTATCTTGAAAACGGGCTTGGAGATGTGAGAATGATGTCTTCACGAGGCGGTGCAGATTCTGCCGATATGACGCAACGAGGAATAACCTGCTTAGAGTCATTTGGTACAATCGGCGGAAATATACACAGGCTTGACGAGTATATGTACATTGATTCGCTTCTTATAGTGGCAAAAAGAATTGCCGCAGTAGCATACTGTATAGAAGATTGATAGGAGAAAAAGCCATGCTTAAACGATTTTTAAGTTATTACAAACCACATAAAAAAATGCTTGTACTTGATATGCTTGCGGCATTTATGATATCTCTTATCGGTATGGTGTATCCTGTTATAACGAATAAAATGCTCAACGAGTATATCCCTAATAAGATGTACAAAACAATTGTGATTTCAGGACTTGTTGTTCTTGCACTTTACATTGCAAGATTGTTTCTTCGCTATTTTGTACAGTATTACGGGCACCTTATCGGTGTTAAGATGCAATCTCAGATGCGTTGCGATCTTTTTGCACATCTGCAGAAGCTACCATATAAGTTTTATGACAATAACGAAACAGGTAAAATAATGACAAGAATCACAAGCGACCTTTTTGAGGTGTGTGAACTTGCACATCATGGTCCTGAAAATCTTTTGATTTGCTCGGCTATGGTAGTTTTGTCATTCATATATCTTTCTACGATAAATGTTTTCCTTACCCTTATCATTTTTGCGTGTGTGCCGATACTTATGTCTGTTTCGTTCCGCTATCGCAGGGCGATGAAAAAAGCATTTGACGAGCGCAGGAAAAGTAATGCGATAATAAACGCAGCGGTTGAAAGCAGCATTACGGGAATACGCGTGACAAAGGCGTACACTAATGCCAAGCGAGAAACGGAGAAATTCCAAGAGGGAGATGTTGCTTTTGTGGATGCCTCTAAAAGCGCATACCACGCAATGGCTAAATTTCATTCTTCAACATCTTTTGTAACAGATATCTTCAATGTAATTATCATAATTGCAGGCGGACTGTTTTTATACGCAGACAAAATTTCGTTCGGAGATTATTCGACATTCATTGTTTCGGTGAATCTCTTTATTACACCAATAAATACGCTTATTGCATTTATGGAGCAGTTCCAGAATGGTGTAAGCGGTTTTAAAAGATTTGTTGAAATTATGGAAGAAGAGCCAGAATTTGAAAAGGAAGATGCGACCGAACTTACAGACGTTCAGGGTGAAATTGAATTTAAAAATGTTACCTATTCATACGATGTTACAAAAGAAGTCCTGCACAATGTAAGTATGAAAATTGAAAAAGGAAAGAAGCTTGCACTTGTAGGCCCTTCGGGCGGTGGCAAGACAACGATTTGTCATTTGCTTCCCAATTTTTATGCACTTTCCGAAAATAGCGGAGAGATACTGATTGACGGAAAAAATATCAGTGATCTTACTCTTGAAAGTATCCGCAGAAATATCGGTATTGTACAACAGGATGTTTTCCTTTTTGCAGGTACAATCAAGGATAATATTCTATACGGAAAACCCGATGCAACAGGCGATGAAGTTGTAGAAGCGGCTAAAAAGGCTAATATCCACGACTATATAATGACACTCAAAAACGGCTATGATACTGAAATCGGAGAACGCGGTGTAAAGCTTTCAGGTGGACAAAAACAGCGAATCAGTATTGCACGTGTATTCTTGAAAGACCCTGCAATTCTCATCCTCGATGAGGCTACAAGTGCACTTGATAACACTACTGAAGTTCTTATTCAGCAGGCACTTGACGAACTTTGCAAGGGCAGAACAACACTTGTTGTGGCGCACAGACTTTCAACAATCCGTAACGCCGACGAAATCGTAGTCGTGACAGGCGGGAAAATTCTTGAACGTGGCACACACGATGAACTTATTGAAAAGGGCGGGACATATAAAGAACTTTATGCTCTTCAGTTCCGTGATAAAGAATAAGAGGGATATAAATGAACAAAACAAAAAGTATTTTACTTACTTTACTCGGAACAATGATTACAGGTTTTGCAATCGGTTCGTTCCTGACACCAAATGTCATCATAGGCGGCGGAGCATCAGGTATATCAACAATACTCTATCACAGATTGGGAATAACACCCGGTGTCAGCTTTTTTGTTATCAATATTCTTTTCCTTGTAGCAGGATTAAAGGTTCTCGGAAAGGAATTTGTACTTAAAACACTTTTGGGAATATCGCTTCTTTCTGTGTTTACAGAAATTTTCAATCATTTTCCACTTGAAATGTCAAATCTCATTCTTGTCGTAATTTTCGGTGGCGCGCTTTATGGAATCGGTATCGGTATCGCTTTTGCGGCAGGAGCATCAACGGGAGGAACTGATATTATCGGAAGAATAATTCAGACAAAATTCCCGACAGTACCGATTGGTAAAATGCTTCTTCTTGTTGATGGTATAATAATCCTGGTTTCACTTTTGATTTTCAGAAGTGTTGAACTTGTGCTTTTCGGTGTTCTGACACTTTTTATTTCAAGCTATTCAATAGACCTTGTTATAAACAAGCTCAATGTTTCAAAAATTGCTTTTGTAATAACGGACAAGGGTGAAGAAATATCAAAGTATCTAATTTCAACATCACCGCGCGGAGTAACGCTTATTGATGTGCATGGTGCGTATTCTGATACTGATAAAAAAATGCTTTTCTGTGCGCTTAAAGAAAGTGAGACCGAAGCGTTCCAGAAGAAGATTCTTGCAATTGACCCAGACTCGTTTACTGTATTTGCCGAGTCGCAGAGAATTAAAGGTAACGGGTTTTATATTTATAAATAATACGAGGGATTCTGATGAAAATAGTCCTTTCCACACTAAATGCAAAATATATACATACAAGTCTTGCACTGCGTAGTATTGCAGGAGCTTGCACCCGCTACGCACCGAAGATATGTGAATTTACCGTCAATGATAACATTGACGGTATTATTGCATCGCTTCACAAAGAAAAGGGCGATGTAATCGCATTTTCCTGCTATATCTGGAATATTGAGAGAATACTTTATATTGCCCAGTCGCTTAAAATGGTTAACCCCGAACTTAAAATAATCCTCGGCGGTCACGAGGTTTCGCACGACAGTATTAAAGTACTTGAAGAAAACCCGTATGTCGATTTTGTGATTTCAGGGGAAGGGGAGAAGGCTTTTGTAAGCCTCCTTGATGCACTTTCGGGAGATATTTCTCTTTACGATGTGCCTTCGTTGTCTTATAGGGATAATGGAAATATAAAACAAACACCGTTGATTTCAGGCGGAGATATAAATGAATACCCATTTTCCTATGATGACAGCATCAAGGATTACAAGGGAAAAATAATTTACTATGAATCATCACGTGGATGTCCATTTAACTGTAGTTACTGTCTTTCGGGCGATAACAGACGCGTTTCATTTCTTGATATTGACCGCGTGAAAAGGGAACTTTTATTTTTTATAAAAAACGATGTTCCGCTCGTCAAATTTGTTGACCGCACTTTTAATGCAGACAAAAAGAGAGCTTTTGAAATATGGAAATTCATTATAGAAAACAGCAAGAATACCTGCTTTCATTTTGAACTTGCGGGAAGCCTTATTGATGAAGATGCAATAGAACTTCTTAAAACATCGCCGCGAGGAATAATTCAGTTTGAAATAGGTGTGCAGTCGACAAATGCCGAAACGATTCAGGCAATAGGCAGAAACATAGAATTTGAAAAAATCAGGGGAAATGTAAAAAAACTCCTTGAAAATGATAACATACATATTCATCTTGATCTTATTGCAGGACTTCCTTATGAGGATTATGAATCGTTTAAGAAATCCTTTGACGATGTTGTTAGCATCAGACCTCACGTTCTGCAACTTGGTTTTTTGAAATTGCTTAAAGGCTCCCGTATAAGAGGAGAGGCGGAAAAGTACGGCTATAAATTCAAACAAAAAGCGCCATACGAAGTAATGGAAAATAAATTTATAACCTTTGACGAAATGATAAAACTCAAGGAGATTGAGGATTTATTTGAACGCTACTACAACAGCGGAGAATTTTCTCGCACAATGGATTTCCTTTTTGCCAAAATAGAATCTCCGTTTTGCGTTTTTGAGACGATATACAACTACTTTAATGAGAATGGACTTCTTGAAAGAAGTCTTCCGCTTGAATATTATTATGAGGTTATCCCTGTAATTTTTGACTTTGAGGGGATTTCGGACTATGTGCGTGCAGACCGTCTTACCAATAGAAAGGCGAAACTTTCCTATGAACACGAAAAAGAATTCAAGGAACAGTGTTTTGATTTTCTTAAAAATGATAAAAACCTTGAAAAATATATTCCTGAATTTTTGGGACTTCCTGCCCGAAAGATTTATCCACGCCTTCGCTTTGAAAAGTTATTTGGTGGAGTTTACCTTTATAATGTAAACAAAAGTTTACTCAAAAGGATTGAGGAAAGCGATTTTTGAGGTTGAAAACAGGATATAAGTATGGTAGAATAGATTTAACTTTGTTAAATCTATTCAGCTAAATTCGCCTGACGGCGAGCTAAATGTGCTTTGCACGCTAAATTACTTCGTAGCTAAATTGACCTTCGGTCAGCTAAAAGGCGAATTTAATTTAGCTGTTTCGATAGAAACAATTTAGCTATGAAGCGAAGCGGAATAATTTAGCTTTGAACTTTAGTTCAAAATTTAGCTAAAAAACTTGGCATCTAAATTGTTCACTGATTCTAGAATTCAGGGAGTACAATAAAAGGAGAGGCTTGAAGTGAAAGAGTTGAAGGAATTAAGAATTGAAGACTTAACCGTTGAACAAAAAATAGGTATGCTTTTCGTTGTTCGTGGTTTTCGTGACGATGAAGACAAGGCATTCGTTCTTGATATGATTAAAAAGCATGCCGTAGGTGCAGTTCAGATCTGGCTCTGGGGCGATTATCAGAAGCTCGTTGACGAAGTAAAAGCTGCCGCTGACTATCCAATTCTCATCTGTGCGGATATGGAAAATGGTTTTCCTAAAAGCCAATACAAAATCGGCTCACAGATGGTGCTTGCTGCAACAGGCGATGAAAAATACGCCTATGAATTTGCCCGCCTTGCCGCGATTGAGTCCAAGAAAGCAGGCTACAATGTCGTATGGGGCCCGATTATTGATATCGGTGTAAATCTGCGCAGATTTTCTGATGACCGTGATATTTGTGCAAAATACGGTACAGCTATGATTCGTGGTTATCAGGACGAGGGTATGGTTTGTAGTGCTAAGCATTTTCCCGGTGACAGGATTCAGAAGGCAGATCACAATAGACATATGGACGGTCATATAGAAAGAAAAAAACCTTCAACAGTTACTGAAGAAGAACTTATGGAAGGTGCATTTATTCCTTATATTGATGCTATCAAAAACGCAGACCTTTCAGGTGTAATGGTTGGTCACAGCACTATGGCAAATATTGATCCTGATTATCCTGCTTCAATGTCTCCCAAGGTTATTTCGCTTCTCCGTAAAATCGGATTTGAAGGGGTACTTTTCTCTGACTCAATGGCAATGATGGGTGTTGCAAGTCGTTTTGGTGTTGAAGAAACAACATGGAGACCTATTGCGGCAGGTTGTGATCTTGTTCTGCCTAATTACAGAGCATCCTTCAAGGAAGTTTACGACTACATGATGAAGGCTTATAGAGAAGGCAAAATCACAGACGAACGACTTGATGATGCAGTTTGTCATGTCCTTGCCGCACAGAAAAAGACAATGAAACAGCCTTCTGCAACAGAACTTACAGAAGAACAGAAAGAGCTCACAACAAAGATTTCACAGATGGGCGTTGCTGCATATTGTCACGAGGGGGAAGAGGTTAAACTCAGCGAAGATACAAAGAAGCTTTTTGTAATTATGCACGAAAACCTTTATCCCGGTATTGTGGAAGAGTCAAAAGAGCTTGAGCGTCAGACAGGATATTCCCGTCAGGAAGCTCTCAAAAAAAAGGAACTTATCCTCAAGGAATATCCCGATGCAGAGGTTATGCTTATAAATGAGTATCCTCATAACTCCGAAACAGAAAAGCTCGTTTATGCACTTGCAGAGGCTGACGAAGCAATTTTTTACACATTCACAAACTCAACAAGTTATCTTGCAAGCAGCAGCCTTTCAATCCGCATCCAGTACGTAATAAGCTGTTACACAGACAAGATTTCTACAGTTGTACATATGGGGGTAGTGCACGATATCAAGAGACTTAAGGATATCAGAAAAGTTATCTACGCATTCCCCGGAAAAGACAGCGTTCAGCAGACACTTGACGCACTTAAGGGAAGATTTGTCCCCACAGGAAAACTTCCGATTGATATGGACTAACAAAAAAGAAGTATGCAAATAATTTTGCATACTTCTTTTTTTACCGTATAGGAATTTGCATATTTTTTCGCGAGCAACATTTGTCAGTTTTAATTTTGGTCAGTACGCGAAATGGGGAAAGCTATACGCTTCTTTTTTATCAGAATATTGCGGCAGAGCCGTGCGACGCTGAATAAACAAGCGCAGCATGGTCAAATCCGAATTTATCGTAATATTTTTCGTTTATTACTGAAAGAATGGTATCCGCCTTTTCCTTTTCCACAAGTGCAACAACGCATCCGCCAAGACCTGCTCCGACAAGCTGACTTCCCAAAACGCCGTCAGTACTGTTAAGAGTGTCGCAAAGATAGTCGATTTGTTCGGTTGAGCATCCGTATGCCCCATATTGAAGAGCGATATCTGCATTTTCTTCAGCAAGCGAATCAAGTAACTCGTCAGTGATTTTAAGACCTGTAAGTCTGTCACCGCTATGACTTATTTTCATCATTTCGCCAAGTTCAGTGTATTTCTTCTCATTGAGAAGCTCTACACAAAGCTCTGATCTTTCACATTCGGATATGCCAAAAAGTGCAACGCCACGAAGATCATATACACCGGGGTCTGCGTGACTTTGGAATATCTGATTTATTCTGTCCTTGTATTCAGGAAGAAGCGCTTTTATACCACCGCGAGTTATTGTTTCGGGGATTTCTTTAAGTATTTTATATATATCGCTGTAAGGTCTTACCTTTGCAACATCCCTGAGTTCTACAAATCCATATTCGGGGAAGTTACGCTTAATCAGCATAAATGCAAATTCGTATGCAGCAATTTTAGCATTGAATTTGTCTTTGCTTTCCTCAGCCTTTTTTGACTTAATCATACTGTTAGCAACCATTATGGCATATTTATCGGAGAACACTGCTCCTCCGCCAACTTTAAAAGGCTTGAAACCAAGATAGGTGATTCTGCCTACTTTTCCGCATTTCATAGCAGCGTGGTCACCTGCACCCCCGCGCGAACCCACGAACCATTCGCCTTCGCCACAGAGGTTTATAAAATCTTCGATAGCAATATTAAGGCAGTTATGCGCTGTAACAGCTTCCATTACTGCAACAACAATGCTTGAAGATGAGGAAAGTCCTGCCGCAACGGGAATTGTACCGCCTGCAACCATATCCATACCGCACAGAGGGAGTTCACTTTCAAGCTGTGCACGAAAGATTGCGCTTTTTACATAATTTGACCAGCATCCGCGGTTTTCTTTAAGTTCCTGCATGACAACTTCATCGCTGAGATAGTTAATCCATTTATCGTATTTTTTGTTAATTAATTTTTCATCAATTGAAAATGATTTGTCAGGGAAGGTGGCATCAATATTTGAAATGTTTACCGTGTTGTCTTCGCGTGCCGATGAAACAAAAACAATATCCTTGTCTGTTGTGATTGTATTTATTCCGCCACCCCTATGGTCAATGTGCCTTCCCATAACATTAACTCTGCTGGGAGAACGTGTAATGACAACTTTTTTGTCACCGTATTTTTTCAGAAACAGATTTAATAATTCTATATAACGCTTTTTCTGATTTTTGGAATCATCGCTGTAAAGCTTGATGAATGTACTATCTAAAACTCCTGAGTTTATATCTGAAATAAACTGACTTGCCGAGCGCATAAAGTGAAGACTTATTTCGCGAAGCTCGGTTTTTGTGCTGTAAGTCAGCATATCTTCGGCGCTATCTATTACATGTATTTCAGCGTCGTTGGTTTCTGAGAACTTTTCAAGAGCATCGGTGATATAGATTTCTCCCTGTGCGTTGTTGGATCCGATGTTGTTAATTATTCTGACCGCTTCATTTACATCAAGACAGTAAATAGCCGCATTGGCATACTTTGAATTGATAACCTCGTCAGCATTAAATTTCTTGCCGCAAAGAGTGATTGTACCGCTTGGCTTATTTTCAAGAGCCTTTTTAAGTACCTCATCAGCCTTTTTTTGATTAAGCTTTGTTGCTTTAAGAACATCGGCATAATCTTTCTCGTCAACATCGGCAAGCTTCATAAGAGCAGCATCAGCAAATTCAACAATACCGTATGGTTTTTCGTCAACGGTTACAACTCGGCCACCATTGAAATTAGCCATCAGAGGTTGAACGCCCCATACCGCCTTTGCATTTTCAGCCTTTTTAAGAAGGTCCTTCACAACGGGGGTTGAAATAATCTTGTCACCCATAGAAATGATAACAGGACCGGAATAGCCAAGAGTCTGTAATGCTTTAAGTCCGCACATTGCTGCGTGGCCTGTCCCTTTTTGCTCTTTCTGATATGCGTAGATAACGCCATCTTCACCGTCAAGACAGTCCATAACGCTGTATGCATTGTGACCGATGACGATAACAAATTTTAAAACACCGGCAGCACGCATATTGTTAACTATTCTTTTGATAGTAGGAACTCCTGCACAGTCAAAACAAACCTTGTTTTTTGAGTCATCACCCATTCTTGTGCCTTTTCCGGCGCAAAGGATAATAGCTGCTGCATTCATAATTTATACCTCCGATAATATCGCTAAGAGTATAATCTGCCTTTTAATAATTCAGAACCAATTAAATCTTATTATATCATAGGTAATTTTTCATTTCAATATGTGGATTATAACTTCTTATAAAAACATGCAGGCTGATCTTGGAATTTTTATTTTAATTAGTTATTGACAAAGGAATGTTTTTATATTATAATTGTTGAGTGATTGAGCTTGGCCCCATAGTCTAGCGGCCTAGGACGT
>JAZNLD010000028.1:0-3669 GCA_045578925.1 Clostridia bacterium | reverse complement strand
CTGCAATGGCATAGTATCACCTCACAATACTATAATAGCACAGCCAGACGGAATTTGCAAAAATGTTTGCTGAAAATAATTTATGATTGTTAAATTTTTAATAATAAAGTTGTATTAACTGTTTTTGTGTGATATAATACTAAACTGAATGGATATGGTAAGAACAGCTATAAGACAACTGACCTTTCAGGATTGACCCCTTGTGCAAAATGCGCAAAATAATTTAAAGACGAGGAAACGGTATATGGATTTAAAGCTTGTTGAAAAAATAGATCGCCTTATTGAAGAGTATGAGAACAATCTTATAAATGATACAATCCGCCTTGTAAATATAAAAAGTGAAAAAGGTGAAGCAATCCCCGGTGCACCATTTGGAGAAGGTTCGAGAAAAGTTCTGGACGAAATGTTGAAAATGAGTGATAAAGAAGGTTTCTTTACCCAAGACTATAATGATGTTGGCTTTATAAAGATTGCAATGAAAGAGGGTGCGCCCGACCTTGGGATATGGGTGCACGGCGATGTAGTGCCTGCAGGAGAGGGCTGGAATTTTGAACCCTACAATGCAACACTCTATAAGAACTGCGTGATAGGTCGTGGCGCAACTGACAATAAAGGGCAGATGGCAGCAGTTTTTAATCTTTTCAGAATTTTTAAAAAGCTTGGTATAAGTCTTAATTATAATCCTGCAATCTATGTGGGAAGTTGTGAAGAGTCGGGTATGCATGATATGAAGGGGATTTTGGGAAACCCTGAGGCAAAAGGTTTTAAGAATGTCTATAAATTCCCGAAACTCTCACTCGTGCCTGATGGAAGTTTTCCGATAGGATATGGGGCAATGGGTTCTTTATATGTCAGAATTAAAAGTAAGAAGGCACTTTGTAATTTTACTTTAACGGCAGGACTTGAAAAAAACCCGGGAATTGCAACCGCTGTTTTTGAAAATGCTGATTTGCCTGACGAACTGGAAAAATGCACAGTTGAGAAAGGCGCGAAAACGGTTGTTCAATCGTATTCACCGCCAAGACACGGGGCACATCCCGATCCTGAAGGTAATATGATTACTTTCCTGACGAGCGCGCTTCTTAACTGCGATGCTGTAAGTGATGAAGAAAAGCATATACTTGAGTTTTTCCGAGATATTTCACTTGATATACACGGCTCAATCTTCGGTATAGATGTCCCCGACAAAGAAAAAGGAAGAACGACTGTTTTTTCAAAAGAAATTGCCGATTGTGATGGATGTCCTGAACTTGTGATAAGAGTAAGGTATCCTTACGAATTTACTCTTGCGGATGTATCGGAAAAAATTAAAAAGGTCTGTGACGAGAATGGCTTTGAAATAACAATCATCCCCGGTCATGAACCATATATAAACGAAAAAGACAACGAGGTCGTGAAAACTTTTGCTGCGATAGCCAATGAGGTGAAAGGTACGGACAAGCTTCCTTATATCAACGGTGCTACATACGCACACTATATTCCCAATGCATATATTTTCGGTATGGACGGCAACTGCCCTCCTGACGATTTTGAAAAGGGGAGAGGCGGTGCTCACGGGGTAGATGAGGCGGTATCAATAGGCCGTCTTAAAGAGGCCATGAAAATTTACGCACGGGCACTTCTTAAATTAAACGAGATAACATGGTGACCATCCTGGAAAAAGAAAGGTGAGTTTGAATGAATATTTTATCAATAGGAAATAGCTTTTCGCAGGACGCACACAGATACCTTCACCGTATTGCAAAGGCGGACGGAGAGATACTCAATACATTTAATTTGTATATAGGAGGGTGTTCGCTTTATCGTCATTACAAGAATATGATTACCGAAGCGCAGGAGTATATGCTTGAAATGAATGGTGTAAGCACAGGGTTCAAGGTTTCTGTTCAGGAGGCTCTTTTAAATCGTGAATGGGATGTTGTTACTCTTCAGCAGGTGAGCAGTCAGTCAACTGATTATGAAAAGTATCAGCCTTATCTCAACGAGCTTGTTGAACTTGTAAAAACTTGTGTTCCCAAGGCTAAAATAGTAATCCAGCAGACCTGGGCATATGAAGAAGGTTCTGTAAAACTTATTGAAAACATGGGATATAACAGTCATAAAGAAATGTTCAAAGATCTTCAGGAAGCATATAAAAAAGCTGCAGAGGAAATAAATGCGGATATGGTTATTCCGGCAGGTGAGCTTTTTCAGAAACTTATTGAAACAGGAATTCCCAAGGTGCATCGCGATACATATCACGCAACTTATGGTCTTGGTCGATATGCTCTCGGACTTTTGTGGTACAAGATGCTTACCGGAAAGTCTGTAACAGAAAATACATTTGCTGATTTTGATGAGGATGTTTCTGAAACAGACATCATAACAGCGAAAAAATGTGTTGAAGAATTGTGTAAGTAAAGGAAGGAAATTATGGATTTCATTAAACAGAATGCAGAATTTGATCTTATCAGTTTTGGAGAGGTAATGCTTCGTCTTTCACCTCCGGATAAAGAGAAAATTTCACAGAGCGAAGTTTTTGAAAAGAATTGTGGAGGTTCGGAATTCAATGTTGCATCAGGTGCGGCAAATCTTGGTATCCGTAGTGCCATTGTAACTAAACTTCCCAAAAACAAAATCGGTCATTTCATTGCGCGCCGTATCCGTTACGGAAACGTATCCGACGACTATGTGGTTTGGGATAACAGTGAAAACAAGCGTCTTGGTATTTATTATTACGAAAGTGGTGTTTATCCCAGAAAATCTGCGGTTGTATATGATCGTACTGCATCTTCTGTGTGTTCGCTTTATCTTTCAGAAATCCCGCGCGATATCTGTACAAAAACCCGAATGTTCCATATAAGCTCAATTTCGCTCGCGTTAGGACAGACTTTGCGCGAAACGGCAGTTGAAATAATAAGAAAAATGAAGGAAAACGGTGTTGCAATCAGTTTTGATGTAAATTACCGTGCGACACTTTGGAGTGAGGAAGAAGCGCGCTCTGTTATAAAGGAAATTTTGCCTTTGGTGGACGTTCTTTTCATTTCCGAGGAAACAAGCCGACGAATGATGCAGAAGACGGGAACTCTTGACGAAATTATGAAGAGTTATGCTGATGAATACGGATGCAAAATAGTTGCGACAACACGCCGCGAGGTTGTAAGTCCTACGAAACACAACTTTGGTTCACGCGTTTATTATGACGGAAAGTTCTATGAAGAGCCTCATTATAATAATATTGAGGTAATCGACCGTGTGGGTAGCGGTGACGCTTATGTGGCGGGTGTGCTTTATGGCATACTTACAGGCGACAGTATTGAAAGCGCTATGTCGTATGGTAACGCGCTTTCAGCTATCAAGAATACCGTTTCAGGCGATATGTCCATAAGCTCAATTGATGAGGTTCTCTCCGTAATAAACTCTCATAAGGCAACAGGGATTCAGGATGAAATGGTAAGGTAAGAAATGTCATTGGATTTAATAAAAAACAGTTGTATTTGTATAGTTAAATATATTATTGCTTTCCTTAAATGGGTTTTAATTGCAATTGTTGTAGGTATTGCAGGCGGACTTTTGGGAAGTGTATTTCATATTTGTATTGACCGCGTGACAGAACTGCGGGTAGAAAAAAGCTTCCTCATATACTTTTTGCCTGTAGGCGGAATTGTGATTGCAGCTCTTTACCGTCTT
>JAZNLD010000027.1:0-8861 GCA_045578925.1 Clostridia bacterium | reverse complement strand
ACACCGTGCTTGAAAACGATGGTGCAAACCTTTCACAAGGACAAAGACAGCTTCTTAATATCGCTCGTGCGGCAATAAGCCTTGCACCGATACTTATCCTTGACGAAGCGACAAGTTCCGTTGATACAAGAACGGAAAAGCATATTGAAGAAGGTATGGACGCCCTGATGGAAAACCGAACTACATTCGTAATTGCACACCGACTTTCAACAGTAAGAAAGTCCAACGCAATTATGGTATTGGAGCAGGGCAGAATTATTGAACGCGGTACACACGACGAACTGCTTGCAATGAACGGCAGATACGCAGATTTGTACCACGAAATAGCAGAATTGGATTAACAAAAAACGACTTTGACAATTGTCAAAGTCGTTTTTTTACCGTATAGGGAAATTACGTATTTTTTCGCGAGTGGAATTTGTCTGTTTAAATTTTGGTCAGGACGCGAAATGGGTGAAGCGGCACGCTTCTTTTTTAGGTTGAAGAGAAAATAGTGCAGAACGAACAACCTTAACCCGAAGTTGTATGTTATACTACGAGAGGGAAAGTTTGTGCCAATGAAAGTTCTGTGCATTTTTATCACAGCCCTTATTACAATAATTCTTTTCGGAGTTCTTCTCCACTCTTGATACTTAAATAACTCGGTGCGATGTCAAGAACGCTCTTGCAACCCTTTATGCCTTCGTTATTGAGGCGAACTGCCGCGCGTGCATACGCAACAAGTACCGAGGAAGTGAATTCGGGGTTGGAATCAAGTTTTAAGCTGTATTCAATAATGTGATTATTTCCGTCACCTGTTTTTCCGCTGCGGATAACGAATCCTCCGTGTCCCATTTTGCTATGGTCACGATCGAGCTCCTCCTTGGAAATAAAGTGAACTGTTGTATCGTAATCTGCAAAATAGTTGGGCATTGTTTTGATTTCGTTTTCAATGCGTGCAAGGTCTGCGCCTTCCTGTGCAACAACGAAACATTCACGAGTATGCTTTTCCCTTGTTGTAAGGTCGGGATTTTCACCGCTGCGCACTCTGTCAAGTGCTTCGGGGACGGGAATTGTGTACTGTTTTGCATCAAGCACACCATCAATGCGTCTTATTGCGTCAGAATGGCCCTGACTTACGCCTTTTCCCCAGAAGGTATAGTCTTTACCTTCCGGAAGGATTACCGCGGAATAAAGGCGGTTTAAAGAGAACATACCGGGGTCCCAACCAACTGAGATAATTGCAACCTTACCGCTTTCCTTTGCAGCTGCATCAACATTTGCAAAATGCTGGGGAATTTTAGCGTGTGTGTCAAAGCTATCAATTACATTGAAATACTTTGCCATATCGGGTGTCTGTGTGGGAAGGTCAGTTGCACTACCACCGCAAAGGATCATAACATCAATTTTATCTTTATATGATTCTACATCCTTTACATTGCACACAACCGCATCGGCAGTTTCGATTTTAAGGTCTTCGGGATTTCTGCGAGTGAAAACTGCAACAAGTTTTGTATCAGGATTCTGCTTTATTGCCTTTTCAACACCGCGGCCTAAATTTCCGTAACCAAAAATACCTACTCGTATCATTTTATCATCCACCTTTTCAAAATGGCAGCCCTTCGGCTGCCATTAAATTTACTGTAATTTACCGAGGAACTCCTGCAATCTGTCAAGACCTTTTGTGATGGTTTCCATACTTGTAGCATAGCTCCAACGAACATACTCATCAGTATCGAAATCCTTACAGGGAATACCTGACACAAGTGCCTCTTCAAGAAGGATACCTGCAAATGAATTACTGTCTGTAATAGTCTTGCCGTTGATACTCTTACCAAAGAGTTCCTTAATGCTCATCATTACATAGAATGCACCCTCAGGCATAAGGCAAGAAACATAAGGAAGCTCGTTGATACGATTAACCATATATGTTCTGCGCTTTTCAAATTCCGCCTTCATTTCAAGAACTGTATCCATTGAGCCGTTAAGAGCTGCAACAGTAGCCTTCTGTGCGATTGAGTTGGGGTTACTTGTAGCGTGGCTCTGTACGCTTGACATAGCCTTTGCAAGAGCAGCGTTTGAAGCTGTGTAACCAATTCTCCAACCTGTCATGGCAAATGTCTTACTAACACCGTTAATGATGATTGTAAGATCCTTAACCTTTTCGCCAAATGTTGCGATTGAAACATGCTTACCACCATCGTAGATAAGGTGTTCGTAGATTTCGTCAGAAATGATATAAATATTCTTTTCTACGCAAAGGTCAGCAATCTTACGAAGTTCTTCTTCTGAATAAACCATACCTGTGGGGTTTGAGGGAGTGTTAATGATAACTGCACGAGTCTTGTCTGTGATAACAGATGCAATCTTTTCTGCAGTTACAAGGAACTTTTCTTCTTCAGTAGCCTTGAGAAGTACGGGCACACCATCGTTAAGCTTAACCATTTCGGGGTAGCTTACCCAACAGGGAGTAGGAATAATAACTTCATCCCCTGGATTAAGGATAACACCCAAAGCATTCATAAGAGAGTGCTTTGCACCGTTTGAAATAACGATATTTTCAATACCGTAGTCAAGACCGTTTTCACGCTTGAACTTAGCTGCTACTGCTTCCTTAAGCTCCTTTGTACCTGAAGCAGGCGTGTAACGGGTAAAACCTTCATTAATAGCTTTTATAGCTGCTTCCCTGATATGTTCAGGGGTATCGAAATCGGGTTCTCCGGCGCCGAAACCTGCGACATCAATGCCTGCTGCCTTCATTTCATTAACCTTTGCAGTGATTGCAAGTGTTGATGAAGGAGAAACCGACTGAAACTTTTTAGAAATATTCATTTTATCACCACCATATATAATCCAAAATATTCTACACTATTTTTTTATGTTTTGCAACACTTTTTTTCAGTTACGCTCAATTTTTTTCGTGATTGAAGTATCCGATTTCTTCTGCCTCGTCAATCACATCGCAAACTGTCTGCCATGCATTTGGGAAGCCGTGTTCTATCACCGAGGCTCTCTTCTCAACCTGTGCGCGATTAACCTTGCCTTTTCTCCAGGTATGTCCATCGGTCAGGATGTTATTTACAAGTGGCTGGAGTCGGTCGAGCGATGCACAGAACTTTGCGTCGGGAGTTTCCTGCGCTTCAAACTCAAGCCAGAGATCGCGAAGCTCCTTCCCATCCTTTTCGGGGAGAATTGCAAAAAGCTTATCTGCGGCTTTCAGTTCGCGTTCTGCCTTATCCTCGTTACCCTTCTGATCAAAACAGAAGGTATCGCCTGCATAAATTTCAATAAGGTCATGCACAAGGCACATTCTAATACATCTGTCGCGGTCAACGCCTTCGGGTGCAAGGTCAGAAAAAAGCATTGCCATCATCGCGATATGCCACGAATGTTCTGCATCGGTTTCACGGCGCGATTTATCTGCAAGAAGTGTTTGTCTGTAAACACCCTTCATTTTATCAAGTGTAACTAAAAATTCAAGTTTCTTACCGAAGTCTGTATTCATATTGCTTTTGTATAAGCTGTCAGCCACTGCACTTCCTCCTTTGCAAGATACGGTGATATTAGCTCTCTCACCTTTTCGTTATATTTATTGAGCCATCTTATCTCATCGCCTGAAAGCAACTCTTTTTTGATAGCGTCAGTTCCTATGGGACAGTAATTCAGCGTTTCAAAGCACAGATATTTTCCATACTCCGTTGTGCTATGCTCCACAACGCGCAGATGATTTTCAATCCGGATACCAAATCTGCCCTCCATATACACGCCGGGTTCGTTAGTTACTGTCATATTTACCATTATTTTTTCCGTGCAGGCCGTTGAAATTCTGGCAGGGCCTTCGTGAACACTTAAAAGGTATCCTACGCCGTGTCCTGTACTGCAACGGTAGTCAAGCCCTTTTTTCCAGATGGGTTTTCGTGCAAGGACATCAATTGTGTTAAAGGTTGTGCCATCAGGAAAAACGGCGGTTGAAAGGTTTATATTTCCTTTAAGCACCAAGGTCAGCATTTCTTTTTCTTCGTCTGTCACTTCGCCGAGTGCCAGCGTTCTCGTCGTATCGGTAGTTCCCTCAAGATACTGCGAACCCGTATCAATTAAAAGAAGTCCGTTCCTGCCGATTTTTGCACACTTTTCCTTTTCGGGAGAATAATGCATCATCGCGGCATTTTCACCGAATGCGGCAATCGTAGAAAACGAAGGCTCAATATAAGAATCATTTTTTCTGCGATATTTTTCAATGATTTGCACTACATCGCATTCGTCAAGGTTTTCACTGTGATAAATCTCGTAAAAAGCCTTTGTCAACGCTACATTTTCCTTGATATAAGCCTTTTTAATATTTTCTGTTTCAGTACTATTTTTAACTGTTTTGAGGTAATATATAAAATCTTTTGTATTCTTCTTCGCGCAGGAAAGTTTTTCTACAAGCATATAGTTTGAAACTGAAAAATCTATAGACGCAAAGTTATCCTCACCGATTTTTTCAACATCGTCATAGATATTGTCGTAATCAGCCACTTTTATATTATGCAACTTAAGGTGTGCCGTTACTTCCTCAGTCAATTTTTCTTTATCTATATAGATTGTTACACCCCTTGCAGTCATTACAAGATAAGAAAGCGCAACGGGAGTATTTTCAACATCGCTTCCGCGGATATTGAGTAGCCACATAATACATTCGGGAACAGCACAGATATAGTGAGTGAAAGAACCTTTTTTCATTTCTTCACGCACGCGGAGAATTTTGCTTTTCACACTCTCCCCTGCATACTTTTCGTCAAGCACAAAAGTTTTTTTGCAGGGCACAGACGGTCTTCCTATCCAGATTTCCGATGCATCATAATCGGTTTTTACGGAGATAGCGCCCATTTTTGAGATGAACTCGTCAAGATACTTTTTCGAAAAAAGTCTGCCATCCATACCTACTGTATCATTTTCAGAAAGCTCCTTTTTCAGAAAGTCATAGATTTTGACACAACCCTTTTCCGATGCTTTAAAAAGAGTAATCCCGTCAAAAAGCTCCTTTTCAGCCTGAATGTAGTATCTGCCGTCTGTCCACAGTCCTGCCTTGTCCATAGTCACGACGAGTGTTCCTGCCGAGCCTGTAAAACCGCTTAAATATTCGCGCAGTTTATAGTGGTCGGAAATATATTCACTTAAATGCATATCCGCAGTGGGTATAACTACTGCGGATATGTCGTGTTCTTTCATATGTTTTCTTAAAATGTCTAATCTCATAATACATCACCAATAGATAATTGAGGAATTGCGTTGAGGTCAAGTCCGCCACGGATACCTGCCACATAGTTATAATAACCTGCACAGGAAATCATAGCGGCATTGTCCGTACAAAGTTCAAATGGCGGACAGTAGAACGAAAGTCCGTTTTTCCTGCCCTCATCCTCCATCTGTTTACGAAGAAGAGTATTTGCCGCAACACCGCCTGCAAGAGCGATTTTGTCAGCACCGATTTCTTTTGCCGCCGCAACAGTATTATTTACAAGCACATCGCAAACTGCCTGCTGAAAAGATGCGGCAACATCGGCTTTATTTATTTCTTCACCCTTCTGCTGTGCAGTATGAACATAGTTTATAACCGCGGTTTTAAGTCCGCTGAAACTGAAGTCATAGCCATTGTGCGGACGGGGAAATCGTATTGCCTCGGGGTTTCCCTCTTCAGCCAATTTATTGAGCTTCGGACCACCGGGGTAGCCAAGTCCCAGCACGCGTGCCGCTTTGTCAAAAGCTTCGCCTGCGGCATCGTCCGTTGTTGCTCCCATAACTTCAAACTCACGATAATCCTTGATATGAAGTATATGGCTATGCCCACCCGATGCAACAAGACTCACAAAAGGAGGCTGAAGATCAGGGTATGCAATATAATTTGCCGCAATATGTCCCTGAATATGATTTACGGGCACAAGCGGTTTTTTTATTGAATATGCAAATGCCTTTGCAACAGAAACACCTACTAAAAGCGCGCCGACAAGACCGGGATTGTAAGTTACTGCAACGGCGTCAAGCTCTTCTTTTTTTATGTTTGCTTCTGAAAGAGCCGCATCAATTACATGAATAATCTTATCAATGTGCTTTCTTGATGCTATTTCAGGCACTACGCCACCGTAAATTGTGTGCAGAGGTATCTGCGAATAAACGACGTTAGAAAGCACCTCGCGTCCGTCTTTTGTAACGGATGCCGCTGTTTCGTCACACGATGTTTCAATTCCAAGTATATATGCCATAGTTATCGTTCCTTCTTGTATAATATAGCGTCTTCGTTATCGTCATAATAGTTTTTGCGGATGCCGATTTCGCTGAATCCGACTGATTCGTAAAGTGCCTTTGCCCCGTCGTTTGAAGCACGGACTTCGAGAAAAATTTCGTTTGCACCCGACTTTTCCATTTCGGCAAGCGATGCAAGAAGAAGTTTTTTTCCAAGTCCTGCTTTGCGGATTTTGTGATTTATTGCAATTCGCAGAATTTCACCCTCATCAGCGGCATTCATAAAGATGCAGTAGCCGATTACTTCGTCTGCGAACTTAATTACCATAACTTTTTTGTTTCCTACCTGAATTCCGATAGAATTTTCGCTCCAACTGTCCGAGAAATATTCCTTTTCCATACGGGCAATCGCATTTATATCGCCCGTTTCCGCAAAAGAAATCCCGCTTCGCAGGGATATACCTTTAGCAAGATAGGAATATATCTGCCCTGCGGTTTTTTCGTAGAGCTCAAGGCTTCCTCCGTAGGGGTCGTGAACATCCTCGCTCTCCCCGGCAAATTCGGCGAGCGTCATGATATTATCCCCGTTTGCGTAAGGAAGAAGCATCGCCTTGTGCGATGCGGTCATTGTAAGGACAAGTTTATATTCGTTAAGCTCGTCAACCGTAAGCTGACTTGAAATATGATTTTCAAGGTCTGCATCATACTTTTTTGCGGTAAGAATTGCATTTTTTGCCGCACCGCCTGGCGCCATAACGGAAATACCGCTTGAGCTTGCCTTTATATCATTAAAAAGCGTATTAAAAATTGCCTCTGCCATAGGGCTTCTGCAGGTGTTTCCCGTACAGACAAATAAAATATCTTTACTCATTTTAATATCACCTTGCCCCCTGCCGACTTATAAAGACGATTGTAAAGCGCAATTCCTATACCGTGATTTTCGGGAAGCTGGGCAAAAACTGTGTCTGCACCGTCCTCATCCGCCTTGCGAAGAAGGTAGAAAAGACGCGCTGCATATTCGCGGTCATCTTCACCTGCATCGTAGATAATGTCCGCCTGAAAATTAAGTTTAGCAGCATTTTTTGCGATGACACAGGTTTTTTTATTATTTTCTCTGTATTTTTCGAAAGATGCAATATCCTCAAGCACAATTACCTGTGCTTCGGGACTGTAATGTGTGTATTTCATACCGGGGCAACGGGGTGCACCATCAACCTCTCCCGAATACTGAACCTCACCGATGACACTTCTCATATCATCGGGAGTAATTCCACCGGGACGAAGAACCACGGGGATTTCTCCGCTCAAGTCCACAACCGTTGATTCAATACCTATCATACTGCTGCCACCGTCGATTATCATATCAACTCTGCCCGTAAGGTCTTTTATACAATGCTGTGCGGTAGTGGGGCTGGGACTACCCGAAAGATTTGCACTAGGGGCTGCAATAGGTGTGCCTGAAAGTTTTATAAGAGCATTTGCAATGCTGTGACTGGGAAGTCGTACCGCAACGGTATCAAGACCTGCCGTAACGGCGTCGGGAATTCCCGATTTCTTTTTAAGAATGATTGTAAGAGGTCCTCCCCAGAATTCGTTTGCAAGTTTTATCGCGCTGTCGGGAATTTCGCGCGCAAAACGCTCAAGCTCGCTTACATCTGCAATATGTGAAATTAAGGGGTTATCCATAGGGCGCCCTTTTGCGCGGAAGATATTTGCAACTGCCTCGGCGTTAAAAGTATCGGCACCAAGACCGTAAACCGTTTCCGTAGGAAAAGCCACAAGGCCGCCATGTTTTATAACATCAGCAGCCTGTGAAAGTAAATCCATATCAATATTAAGCGGATCAATTTTGATGATTCTGGTCAATTTTAATCTTCCTTTAATGTTGGTCGTTAAGGCTATCTACTACCTGTGCTATTTTTTCTGCAACCTCGTCTATAGAGCCGCTTGCATCAATAATTGCGATGTTTTCGTCTTTCAAGCGGTCAAAAACGTCAAAGAATTTGTTTCTTATTTTATTTAAAACATCTTCTTTTTCAAATATTTCAATAGTAGCACGATTTGTGTCAATTCGTGACTTGGACTTCTGCGCGTCAAGGTCAAGGAAGATGCAAAGGTCAGGCTTTCTGATATCAGGACAGTTAAGGTTCATATTGATTACCCAATCAATATCGCTGTCAAGTCCCTGATACGCAAAAGAGGAATAATAATATCTGTCGGAAATTACATCAAAGCCTTTTTCAATTGCCTGATTGATACCCGTATTTTCGTTTACGTTATGATAAACGCGGTCAGAAAGAAACATCGCCGCAAGCTCACTTGCACTACGCTTATAATTGCCTGCAAGCGCATCTCGCAGTATTCCGCCTGTAACAGATGCGGTAGGTTCGGCAGTTATAAAAACCTTTCTCCCCTCCGCTACAAGCTTCTGGCGAAGTTTTTCCATCTGGGTGCTTTTTCCTGCACCGTCTATTCCCTCAAATACTATAAATCTGCCTTTCATAACAGAGTCTCCTTAGTTATTTTTTATTAGAAACCGAAGTATGCTTCTGCGTTGTTATAGCATACGCCCTTAACGATTTTTTCAAGTGTTTCCCAATCTGCGAGATATTCGCCGTCTTCTACCCACTGACCGATAAGATTACAGAAAATTCTTCTGA
>JAZNLD010000026.1:0-3218 GCA_045578925.1 Clostridia bacterium | reverse complement strand
AATAAAAAAACACACTTTTTGCAATACAAAAAGATATTTTTTCGTATTTACCTTTTTAAAAATATACTTTATTCTTATTTTATAATCTATTTGCGGAGGCTATCGTTATGAAAAAATTAAATGTTGTCATAATTGGTCAGGGTAGAAGCGGACGCGACATACATGGTAACTATTTCAAAAAATTAGGTACAGAGCTTTATAATGTAATTGCCGTAGTTGACCGTGATGCAAGAAGAAGGGAAAGGGCGCTTTCAGAATATCCCGGATGTGAAGTTTTCGAATCTTATCAGGAGCTTTATGACAGAAAAGATATAGACCTCGTGGTTAACTCCACAATTTCAGATGAGCATTTTCAGGTTGCAAAAGACCTCATTGAAAACGGTTTCAATGTTCTTGTTGAAAAGCCTTTTGCACGAACAAGATATGAATGCGACGCACTTATCCGTCTTGCTAAGGAAAAAGACGTCAAGCTTGGAGTATTCCAGCAGACCTTCCTTACTCCTTATTATATGAAGTCGCAGGAAGTTATCGCAAGCGGAAAGCTTGGTGAAATAAAACAGGTAGATATCACGTTCAGCGGATTTTCAAGAAGATGGGACTGGCAGTGTGCCCAGGTTACAATGGGTGGTAATATTTATAATACAGGTCCACATCCCATTGGACTTGCTCTCGGGTATCTTGACTTTGATAAAAATTCGCGCGTTGCATTTTCAAGACTTGCTCATGTGCTTTCAAGCGGCGACTCCGATGACTATTCAAAAATCATACTTACAGCTCCGGATAAGCCTGTAATTGATCTTGAAATCAATAATAACGATGCATATCCTGCAAATACAATCAAAATCCTTGGCTCAAGGGGTACATATACCTCAACCTTCGGCAAATACGAGATGAAGTACATCGTTGACGGTGAAAATCCCGAAAAGCCTCTGGTACTTACCCCTTATGAGGATGAAAACGGTTACCCCGCATATTGTTCTGAAAATCTTATCACACACGAGGAAAGCGGAGAATTTGAAGGGGACTTCGTTGAAATCGCTACAAGCAATTATTATCAGGATATGTATGGCTATCTTACAGAAGGAAAAGCCCTTCGTGTTACGCCTGAAATTGCTGCATCAATTATCAGTGTGATTGAAACTGTACATGCAGAAAATCCGCTTGAAGTTAAGTTTTAATGGAGGAAATACAAATGTATAAAATTGCAATACTCGGTTGCGAAAATTCACATGCAAATATGTTTATCGAGTTTATAAAGAAAGACTATCCCGATGTAGAAGTTGTCGGCGTGTATAGCGAGGAAAAGGACGCAGCGCAGAAACTTAATGAAAAATACGGAGTTTATGTTGCGGAAAGCTACGATGAATTTGTAGGAAAAATAGACGGTGTGGTAATTGTTGCACGTCATGGCGGAAAACATTATGAATTTGCAAAACCTTATATAAAATCGGGCATTCCTATGTTCCTTGATAAACCTGTTGTAATAGATGAGAATGAGGCACTTGAGCTTCGCAAGGAACTTATTGCAAACAATGTCAGAGTTTGCGGTGGCACAGTATGTAAGTTTGCTCCGCTTGTGAAAGAACTCAAGAAAATTGCCGCTGAAAAGCCTTACGGAAAGATTTACGGCGGACTTTTGAGAGCTACTATAAATATGCATAATGAGTATGGTGGCGTGTATTTCTACGCCCAGCATATCGTTCAGGTTATGGGTGAAATATTCGGTTATTATCCAAACAGCGTTTTGTCGGTTGAAAACGGTGATGTTATCAATACCATCGTAAGATATGACGAATACGATGTTAACTTGCAGATGGTTGAACATAACGATGCCTTCTACGCAGGTATCAGTTGTGAAAATTACGGGATTTTCTCTCAGTACGGACTTGAAGGTTGCTTTGAAACCGAGTTTGATGAATACTACAAGCTCCTTAAAGGCGGAGAGATGACAGAAACCTATGATGACTTCATAGCATCAGTATTTATTATGGCAGCCATAGACCGATCTCTTTCAAGTAAGAAAGAAGAAAAAATAAACAGATTCTGATTTTACGGGAAGGCGAACATTTGACATGAATATTAAATTTGCGATTATAGGCTGCGGAAGAATATCTCCGAACCATCTTGATGCCATAAAAAATGCGCCTCATGCTGAGCTTGTTGCAGTATGTGATATTATTGAGGAAAAGGCGAAGAAAACAGCTGTTGAAAACGGGCTTGATAAATGGTATACAGATGCAAAAACAATGCTCGAAAGCGAAAAAATAGATGTTTGCTGCATCCTTACTCCCAGCGGTTTGCACTGTGAGTGTGCGTGCCTTTGTGCAGAACATGGAGTAAGTGTGCTTTGTGAAAAACCGCTTGAGGTAACAAAGGAAAAAATGCAGAAGATGATAGATTGCTGCAGGGAAAACAATGTAAAACTTGGATCTATTTTCCAAAGGCGCACTTATGATGGCGTAATAAAGTCTAAGGAAGCAATAGAAAAAGGGTATCTTGGAAAAGTAACTCTTGCAGATGCTTCTCTTAAATATTACCGCGATCAGGAATATTATGACAGCGGTGAATGGAGAGCTACCTGGGAACTTGACGGCGGCGGTGCACTTATGAATCAGGGTGTTCACGGTGTTGATATGCTTTCATATGTTATGGGTGGAGTTCATAGCGTAAATGCCATTTGTGAAAATCTTGTATGGAATATTGATGTTGAGGATACTGCAGTAGTTGCAGTTAAGTTCAAAAATGGTGCAATAGGTGTAATTCAGGCAGCGACAACTGTATATCCGGGTCTTGACACGGTTCTCAGTTTCCACGGTAGTGAAGGAAGTGTTTCTTTCGGGGACGAGAGTCTCCTTATATGGAATCTTAAAAATAAAGATATAGAGCCTCCTGTAATATGTGGAAGTATGGGCGGTCAGAACTGCCAATATTCAAGCACAAATTACGGACATATCACGCTTGTTGAAGATATGGCTCTTTCCATAATAGAAAACCGCGACCCGATGATAACGGGCGAGGAAGCTAAAAAGAGCGTAGAAATAATTCTTGGTATATATGAATCAGCAAGAACAGGAAAAGAAGTTATACTTGATTAAAGAATGACCGCTTATGCGGTCATTTCAGACTGTCGAAAAAGTCGGTCAAACGCAAGCAAAATTAAATATATGAAATTTTTGTAGGGTTTAGCGATTCTAAACGAACCGACAAAAATAAAATAG
>JAZNLD010000025.1:0-4606 GCA_045578925.1 Clostridia bacterium | reverse complement strand
AAAATTTTGTAGGGGTTGGCAATTCTAAACGAACCGACAAAAATAAAACAGATTTTATTAGTCAAGCGAATATAAAAGCCCTGAAAACCGTGGTTTTCAGGGCTTTTTGCTTGCTTCTGTCCAAGGCATTCTCTACCGTACTCTCGTACGCCGACGAGCTTGCCTTGAACAGATTTACCTTTCTTTATACCTTTTGTTCGTTTTTACGGTCTGTGCAATTTAGCACACCCGCAATTATAACTTTGCGAGAGCTTCAAGTACTTTCTCATACATTTCCCTGTACTTTTCACCCTTTGCCTTTTCTTCTTCAATAAGTTTTGCAGGAGCCTTCGCTACAAATCCCTGATTTGAAAGTTTCTTTTCAACACGGTCGATTTCAGCTTCAAGCTTTTCCTTTTCCTTTGTAAGACGAGCCTTTTCCTTTTCAGTATCAATAAGCTCATCCATAGGCATAAATATCTTTGCACCTTCAACGATTACGCTTACGCTACCTTCGGGAACATCAGCTTCGCTGTCTGTAACTGTAACATCCTTCGCACCTGCAAGCTTTTCGTAGAAGAGAATTCCGCTTTCAAAAAGCTCCTTATCTTCTGTTACGATAATCATGCTTGCTCTTCTTGACGGAGGAACATTCATTTCAGTTCTGATATTACGAACACTCTTTATAGCATCGCAGATAACTGACATCTTCTTCTCTTCCTCGGGGAATGAGAGCGAAGGTGTGTAAAGAGGCCACTGTGATGTCATAATTGTTTCTTCACCGGTGGGAAGAGCGCAGAAGATTTCTTCTGTGATGAAGGGCATAAACGGATGAAGAAGCTTAAGCACGCCGGTAAGAACATAGCAAAGTGTTCTCTGTGCGTCGAGCTTGCTTTCTTCGTTATCGCCGTAAAGACGAGGCTTTACAAGCTCAATATACCAGTCACAAAGTTCATCCCAGATAAAGTCGTAAAGGTTGCCGAGAGCAACGCCAAGCTCGAAGTTATCAAGATTTTCTGTAACTGACTTAACAACGCTGTTATAACGTGAGATAATCCACTTATCTTCAGTTTGCGGTTTTACGGGCATTGAACACTTGTCAATTTCAAGGTTCATAAGAACGAATCTTGCCGCATTCCATATCTTGTTTGCAAAGTTACGGCTTGACTCAACTCTTTCCCAATAGAAACGCATATCATTTCCGGGTGAGTTACCTGTAGCAAGTGTGAAGCGGAGAGCATCTGCGCCGTACTTGTCAATAACTTCAAGCGGGTCAATACCGTTGCCGAGTGACTTACTCATTTTTCTGCCCTGACTGTCACGAACGATACCGTGAATGAATACGTGGCGGAACGGAGGCTTCTTTGTATGTTCGCAACCGCTGAAAATCATTCTTGCAACCCAGAAGAAAATAATATCATAACCCGTTACAAGAGTGCTTGTGGGGTAATAATACTTATATTCAGGTGTTTCTTCAGGCCAACCGAGTGTTGAGAAAGGCCAGAGTGCTGATGAGAACCATGTATCGAGAACGTCGTTTTCCTGACGCATGGGCTTGCCGCACTTGGGACAAGTGTCAACATCAGTCTTGCTTACAACCATTTCACCGCAAGTGTCACAGTAGAACGCAGGAATTCTGTGTCCCCACCAGAGCTGACGGGAAATACACCAGTCGTGAACATTTTCCATCCAGTTTGTGTATGTCTTTGTAAATCTTTCAGGAACAAACTCAACCTCACCCTCACGAACAACGCGGAGCGCTTCTTCAGCAAGAGGCTTCATCTTAACGAACCACTGGTCGCTTGTAAGAGGCTCAACAGTAGTTCCGCAACGGTAGCAAGTACCTACATTGTGAGTGTAATCCTCAACCTTGATAAGTGCACCGCACGCTTCAAGGTCTGCAACAATCTGCTTGCGAGCTTCGTAGCGGTCAAGACCCTGATATTTTCCACCCTCGGCATTGATTGTAGCGTCGGGGTTCATTACATTGATGATGGGAAGGTCGTGACGAAGACCAACTTCAAAGTCGTTGGGGTCGTGTGCAGGTGTAATCTTAACAGCACCTGTACCGAAATCCTTTTCAACATATTCGTCGGCAACGATTAAGATTTCACGACCAACAAGGGGAAGAATACAAGTCTTGCCAACAAGGTCAGCGTATCTCTCATCCTCGGGATGAACTGCGATAGCAGTATCGCCGAGAAGTGTTTCAGGACGGGTTGTAGCAATTTCGATGTAACGGTCAGAATCGCTCATCTTATAGCGGATGTGCCAGAAATGACCGCCCTGTTCGGAATATTCAACCTCGGCATCGGAAAGAGCTGTCGCACAGCTGGGACACCAGTTTATGATCTTGTTACCCTTGTAGATAAGTCCTTTTTCGTAAAGATTTACGAAAACTTCACGAACTGCCTTTGAGCAACCTTCATCCATTGTGAAGCGTTCGCGTTCCCAGTCACAAGAACAACCAAGCTTTTTAAGCTGATTGATAATTCTGTCACCGTACTGATTTTTCCAGTCCCATACTCTTTCAAGGAACTTTTCACGGCCAAGGTCATAACGGGTAAGACCTTCATTAACGCGGAGGTTTTCCTCAACCTTGATCTGTGTTGCGATACCTGCGTGGTCTGTTCCGGGTACCCACAATGCGCTGTAGCCCTGCATTCTCTTATAACGGATAAGAATATCCTGAAGCGTTTCGTCAAGTGCGTGACCCATATGAAGCTGACCTGTAACATTGGGCGGAGGAATTACGATAGTGTAAGGCTCCTTCTCGCTGTCAGGTTCAGCGTGGAAATATCCGCCGTCAATCCATTTTTTATAGAGCTTGTCCTCGATTTCTGACGGATTATAGGTTTTTTCAATGTTTTTCAATGTATATCCATCCTTTCAAGATGTTATTTACCAAAGATAAAGAGCAGTACGACTGATACAAGCACAATTGAAAAAGAAATTACTTTAAGAGTAAGCTCGGAAAAATTTACCTTTTCCGAAACCCATTTTGCAGAGTAGTTGAGAATTGCTCCCAAAACTGCAAGTGTTATGAAAATAATTCCTTTAATGCTCATAAAACCACACACTCCTAGATTGTATCATTTTATCATACAAAAAAATATATGTCTACCATTTTTTGAGGTTTTAAGGGGGATTTTTCAAAAAATGAATAAAAAAACGCGCCTTTGCCAATAATGACAGTAGCTAAAGACTAAAAAAGGGGGTGCGTTATGAAAAGAAAACGCATACTTATAACTGCAATTGTGACAGTTTTAATCTTGTGCATAAATGCATTTGCCGTATCAAAAAACGGCTCGCGGGGGGAAGAAGTGCGTAAAATTCAGACGAAACTCAAAAACTGGGGATATTACAGCGGAACTGTTGACGGCATTTACGGGTGGCAGACCGAAAGTGCCGTGAAAAGCTTCCAAAAGAAAAACGGACTTACCGCAGACGGCATCGCAGGGGAAAAGACCTTAAACGCAATGGGTATCTATTCGTCAGGCGGAAGTACGGGTAGTGCATCGCCAAACGAAGCTAATGTAGAGCTCCTTGCCCGTGTGATTAACGGCGAAGCGCGTGGTGAACCTTACGAAGGGCAGGTCGCAGTCGGCGCGGTTGTGTTAAACCGCGTTGACCATCCGTCGTTTCCTAACTCCATTTCGGGTGTCGTGTATCAGAAGGGCGCATTTACTGCCGTTGATGACGGACAGATAAACGCCCAGATGTATGCAAGCAGCCGCCGCGCCGCACGCGATGCATTAAATGGTTGGGACCCTACGGGCGGTGCGATTTATTATTATAATCCGAAAACGGCTACGAATAAGTGGATCCGTACTCGTGAAGTTATATGTACAATAGGTCGCCACGTCTTTTGTAATTAAGAAAAGGGACGATAATCGGCACCGACCACAAAACGCAGAGATTTATATAGGGCGTAGTGACTTTTATTAAGGCGTTTAACAAAGTGGGTTTGATTGTTTAATGTAAAAATTCGCCACGCGAATTTTGATTTTATGCGTTTTGTTAGTCACAAACTTCACCCGCGGAGTATCTATATACACCTACGGGTTCAGTTTGTGACTTCTGCACTACTTTCTCCCATCCTTGAAAGTGAGATAATCGACAAAAAGTAAGAAGAGGTTTCGAGAAACCTCTTCTTACTTTTTGCGTATTAACCGTGATTTCAAACGCGACAACAAACTATCCTCGCGAAGGAGAAAATAATAGAATCTTTGAACCAATCCCACATCAGCCTTGTAACATATCACAACCTTTTTCATTTCACAACATTCCTCGCAAAATTCGGGTTCATCAGACATAAGATACTTGCTTTCAGGGTCGTTAGTTCCATTTATTTTGTTCCAGCAATCAAGACAAAACTCCGCCATATTAAAAAGCTTCTTTCAAAAAATAAATATAATTATTACTATACAAGTAATAATTATATCAAACTTATCATATTTTTATTTGAATGTCAATATACTAAAATTATATTAGGTGATTTATATGAATATAGAATTCAAGGATAATTATATAAAAATAGGATTAAAGATTTCTTATTACAGAAAGTTAAAATCTTTAACACAGGAGCAACTTGCCGAAATATTAGATTGCGGTGTATCTTTCATAG
>JAZNLD010000024.1:0-14288 GCA_045578925.1 Clostridia bacterium | reverse complement strand
GATGTTTTCTTCTATATAACTTACTACGCGCTGAACATTTTTATCCATAGCCGGGCGAAGCATATTTTCAAAAAGGATGTACTTGATAAGCATAGATGCGACATTGGATATGCTTTCAATTCTGCTTGTATCGTAAAATGGGATTTTGCTGTAATAATCTCTCATAATTACTGCATCAAGACCAAGGGACAATATGTATTTTTCAAGCCTTGAAAAATAACTTCCAGGTCGCATCTGACCGAAAACTATGTACCCTATTATCTCGTCGCCGTGAATAATGGGACTTACCATATCAATAAGCCCTGCGTGACAGACATGCATCTGGGTTTCTTTCGTGACTGTGCACTTTTCAAGAAGCTCAATTTCCGACCTCCTGCACGCCTTTTTTCCGCCCTCTGTATCACGGATGCACTTGCAGTAATTGTTGAATTCATATTTTGTATCACAGACCTTGGAAAAATCACTTTTTAAAAGGTCAATTGTGATTCCCGTCGCACTGTAAAAGTCAAAAAGTGCGCGGCTGATTTTCTCCGCATCGTAAGTAACAACCATTTTCCATCACCACTAATAAGTATAGCAAACGAACCGTTTTTGTCAATAATTTCAGAAAAAAAGGAATATAGTTATAAAACTTGGGAAAAATTTATCTTTTTTTTGCTTGCGATACTTGGTAAAATTATATTATAATCAAAGTGACGAGGATATCCTTCGTTGCTTGAAAATACGAAATTTCTAAGTTGAAATAATAAAATAAGGAGAATTGAATATGGACTTTTTAACAACAGTAAAAGGCAGTCTTCTTGACGGCTTCTATCCCAAGGGTTGGGATATGGCAAAAATTGATGCCTGCTGCGAAAAGGGCGTAGCACGTGAGGATTTCTGGCATAAGGATTTTAATCCCGTTGAGTGCGAAAATATCTATGAGTTTGATACACTTATGGGCCATGAAATCGCACTTACAATCAAGAACGCTCGTGAAAAGGGCGAAAAACTTGCCATGATTCTCCCCGTAGGCCCTATGGGTATGTACAAGTGGGCAGTTTACTTCCTCAAGGCGTGGAATGTAAAGTGTGACCATGTTTATACCTTCAATATGGATGAATGGTCCGACAGCGAGGGTAACACACTTTCAAACGACAATCCCGCATCATTTGAATACAGCATGAAGGAAGCGTTCTTTGACAAGCTCGGAGAAAACACAATTCCTCCCGCACAGCGTAATTTCGCTACAAAGGAAAATCTTCCCACATACCCCGAAAAGATTGCTGCACTTAAGGCAGAAGGCGCAAAGCTTGTTGTAATTTTCGGTATCGGCAGAATGTGCCACATCGCATTCTGGGAACCCCATTTTGCTGACGAATTTGCAAGCGTTGAAGAGTGGAAAAAGCAGAATTACCGCATAGCGGCAAAGCTCCACCCCCTCACAATAGAGCAGAATGCTATCACAAGCTTCAAGAGCCGTACAACTCTTGTTCCCTGCCGTGCTAACACAATCGGCCCCGGTCTTTTCCTTCAGGCAGACTACATCATCGGTGGTTGTGACGGTGCTCTTTCTCGCGGTATGGGTTGGCAGGGAATGAGCTTCCTTTCAACACTTCACTACGGTCCCGATATGAATATCCCCTCAACATTTATGCCCACACTTCCCGGTAAGCTCTTCTATCTCAAAGAACTTGCAGGCCCGCTTGTGGCTGAATGTAACTGACAATAACTAAGAGTCACCTGCGTCTGAAGGTGACTCTTAGTGTTTTAAAAATTCCATATGTGTTATAAAAATTCTATTTACTTATAAAAAAAAGTTATATATAATAAAATTAGGTGAAAATGAAAAAAGGAGGCGTTTCTTATGAGGAACAAAAAAATCACAGCAATGCTTCTCGCGTTTGTAATGGTAATAAGCTGTGCTTTCACAGGCTTTGCATTTACAGACATCGGAGAAGGCAATTACACCGCGGCTATCCGTGAACTTGCACAGCTCGGTATTGTCAAGGGTTATAACGAAAACTCTTTCGGTGCAAACGATGTCTGTACAAGAGAGCAGTTTATAACATTCCTTTACAGAGCTTCAGGCTCACCTGCAGTAGCTGAAAAGGCTGCGTTTACGGATGTTGACAATAATGCTTACTATGCAGACGCAATCGCATGGGGTGAGCAGAACAACATCATAAACGGCTTTGCTGACGGTACAATCGGTATCGGTAAGGCAGTAGACCGTGAGCATGCTGCAACATTCCTTTACGAATGGGCAAAGCTTGAAAAGAAAGCCGACAATAAGTACGGTGAAATTCTTGCTACATATGCCGATGGTACAGAAATCGGTGTTTACGCACGCACAGCATTTGCATGGGCAATGAGAAAAAGACTTTTTGAAGTAGCTGATAACAAGCTTCTTCCCAAAGAAAACGTAACACGTGGTTGGGTTGCATACGCAGTAAGAACTATCTTTACAACTCATGTTTGCGATTGGGCAGACTGGAAAGATAACGGCAACGGCACATGTACCCGAATCTGTGCAATTGACAGCGGGCATTCTGAAGAAGGTCCTCATAACTACAACGACGGCGAACTTACAAAGAAAGTAACCGCTACAGAAGACGGCGAAATCACATACACCTGTAAGAACTGTCTTAATAAGAAGGTTGAAACAGTAAAAGCAGGTACAGAAGTAGTTACCCGTGAAGACCTTGAAACAGCTATTGCTAACGGTGCGTGGGCTTACTATGTAAAGAACCCTTATATGCAGTACGATTCTTCAAGTGTTACATATCTTCATAGATATGCCGGAGGTACATCAAGATCTTCAGCAGAAATGCCTCCCGAATTCGCAACAGAAGATATGAACTTCTATTCAGTATGCTCTGACTACGCATATCAGACATATTTCGAAACACTCAATACCAGACTTATGGGTGAGAGAAATGCTGCATTCGGACTTTCTTGTCAGGAACTTCACTTCAGCGGTGAAAATCAGCTTGAAAGAAAAAAAGCTCTCACAACAGTTAACGAGCCTTTCACAGACAACGATGTTGACTGCGTAGTTGCAAAGTGGATTGACTATGATTACTATCTTGAAAAGAGCAAGATTTCCAAGGTTGCAGAATTTGTAGCATTCAATTACTTTGATTCAACACACTTTACCGACTACACAGAAGGTCTTTACTTCAAGGAAGACGGCTTTGACGGAGAACTTCACTACTCATATTATGATGCAGAAGGCAACAGACTCGACCCCGAAAAGGTAGAGGATGACCACTTCTATGCATTTACAGATAATTATAAGGAAAATCTCCGCCCCGGCGATCTTCAGGTTTCAAACTCACACACAACAGTTTATGTAGGCGGAAACCTTACTCTTCATTGCTCATACCCCACAGGTGGCGGTAAAATCGGCGCTGACGGTGACAAAATTGAACCAGACGGCGCAATCTTTGCTGATTTTAATTGTCCCAGAGATAAGTTTGGTGCAAGCAGAAAGCAGGCTCTTATAGTTATGCGTCCTCTTAATCTTATCGTAGCACTCGGCTATGATGAAGACTGGGGCAACGATATTGCAATGGATATTGAAATTCCCGAGGATACAAAAACTCGTATAGAATATCCTGCGATGTCTATCGAAAGAACTGTTGATATCACACACTACGGCACAGCAGTATCGGGCGAAAACCTTACATATACAGTAAAGATTTTCAACAAGACAAATAACGAAAACTACATCAAGTGGGGCGCAGACTTCGACCACGGCAAGAAAGAACCCGTAACATACAAGGGCCTTGTTGTAACTGAAACAGTTCCCGAAGGTACCCAGCTTGTGACAGACAGTATTACAGGCGGTGGCGTAGTTGAAGGTAACAAGATTACATGGAACCTCTCTGACATCGCTCCCGGAGAAATGGCTGAACTCACATATAGCGTTAAGGTAACTGCTCCCGTTGGAAGCACTATCGAAAACGGCGGCGGATTTGTAGGAAACATTCCTTCAAATGTGATCAAAAACACAGTTGGCGGAAAGAAACTCGCTGATAATGAGAAAACCTCACTTTCTTCTATCGCAGCAGGTGGAGTTGAAGGGCTTAAGGAACTGGGCACAGATACAGACTTCGCTGAAGCAATCTATGCTAAAATGGAAAAAGAAATTTCACTTCCCTCAACACTTGACCTTGCAATGAATCTCTTTACACCTGAAACATTCATCCCCGGTGAGGGTTATACTTTAGAGGGCGGTATCTACGCAGGATTGTATAAAGAATATACAACCTATACCCGCAGATATGAAACAAGTGAAGAATATAGGCCCTATCTCGGAATGCTTGTTGACCGTCTTTACGGCGGACGCAGCTTCTATGCAGGTCACGACAAGAAGTGGGAGTATGCTACAAAGACAGTTCTCGATTTCAGACCCGAACATCTTGAAGAGGGCGATATCGTAGTTTACTTCAAGGCAAAAGGTCAGACAATGGAAGATATGACGGGTGAGCTTGAAAAAATCAGCATTATGGTTTACGATGGTGAAAATCTCCTCGTTTCCAATAAGGCTGAAGAAACAACCTACGAAATCATCGGTAAGGATGATGCGTATGCACGCCTTACAAAACTCATTTCATGGGATGACGCACAGCTCTTCTTCGTGCTCCGTCCTTCACAGAGTGAGAAATAATCAATTAACAATAAAAGAAGCACTTGCAAAGCGGGTTGGTTATAGGGATTATTTGTCCAAAAATAGTGATTTTGGTGTATACCTGCGTTAAAAATGCTTGTAATCCGTCAGGATAACTTCGCATTTTTGCCTTGTTTTACATCCAAACTTACTATTTTTCGGATGCTTCGCAGTTTTAGAATAGAGATTTTTCGTTTAAGACAAGAAATAAAAATGGCGGAATACTTTCGTATTTCGCCATTTTTTTGCGTAGTATTAACGGAAAAGATTAGTCTAAAACCAATTCATCCCTATAACCAACCCGCTAAGCAAGTGCTTCTTTTTTGTCGTTCTGATGAGCAATCTATTTTTGTCATTCTGAGGAGCATTGCGACGAAGAATCTCCGAGATCCTTCACTTCGTTCAGGATGACAGCAAAAGGTAGAAAAGGATGATAGCAAAAGGTAGAAAAGGATGATAGCAAAAGGGGGGGAAGGATGACA
Organism: Clostridia bacterium; assembly: GCA_045578925.1. Taxonomy (GTDB): domain Bacteria; phylum Bacillota; class Clostridia; order UMGS1883; family UMGS1883; genus UMGS1883. The sequence continues at coordinate 9,152 of JAZNLD010000024.1, read as the reverse complement.
GCTTTTGCTGTCACATCAGCGGTGCAAATAATCTTAAAACCGCATTCAGAAGCTTTCGCAGAGGATGCATTTTATCGCAATATTCAATAGTGATTTTATCGCATTTTGAAAGAGTGTCTTCAAAATCGTTTTTCACATCCTGACAGATTTTGCTTCCTAAAAACCACGCCGCACATTCAAAATGAAGATACAAACTGCGATAGTCAAGGTTAATGCTTCCGACAACTGCGACATTATCATCACTTACAAAGGTTTTTCCGTGGATAAAGCCGGGAGTGTACTCATAAAGCTTAATTCCCGCGTCGGTCAGTTCCTTGTAGTAGCTGTAAGCAACCGCACGTGCATACCAATGGTCGGCAATTTTCGGACACAGTATTTTAACATCAATACCGCTATATGAAGCATTTTTCAGAGCAACTGTCATTTCGTGGTCAAGAATAAGGTATGGCGTAGTGATATACACATACTTCTTCGCTTTGTTTATTATGTCGAGATAGATGAATTCCCCGACCTGATACTTATCCTGCGGAATGTCACCGAACGGCATTACGAATCCGTCATCACCGCCTGACAATTCTTCCTGCGTGAAGTGTGGCTCAAAATCCTCTATGTTCTCACTTTTTTTTGAATTCTGCCACCACAGATGAAGAAACATTCTTGCAAAACTCCACGCCGCCTCGCCTTCTACCTTAACCGCCATATCCTTCCAGTGTCCCTGTGGGTAGTTCACATTTATATACTCATCGGAAAGATTAACACCGCCAGTATAGGCAACCTTTCCGTCAATTACGAGTATCTTTCTGTGGTCACGGTTATTCTGAAGTGCCGAAAGAAATGGCGTGAAAGGGGAGAATACACGGCATTTTATACCGTAGCTTTCAAGCTTTTTAGGATAGTGCAGGGGCAGTGGCGCAAGGCTTCCCATTCCGTCATACATAACGCGGACATCCACACCCTCGGCAGCTTTTCGTTTCAGTATTTCGAGAATTGAGTTCCAGAAAACGCCTTGCTTGATAATAAAAAATTCAAGAAAAATATATCTTTCCGCCTTTTCAAGCGCGCTTACAAGACTTTTCATCATATCTTCGCCAAGCGGGAAGTATACGGGGTTTTTGCTGTGATATACATTCATTCCCGAAACTTTGTTTATATATGAAACCGTGCTTTTTCTTTCAGGGAATTTATCCTCTATTTCCGATACAATTTCCTTTTTCTGCTTGTATTTTTCGTTTATCTTCTTTTCCGAGGTAACAAGCTTGTAAAAATAATATTTTGTGTGCATCTGACCGGTTATGAAAAGATAAAACAAGCCACCAAAAAGCGGGAAAATCAGTATAGGTACAACCCATGCCAGCTTGTACGACGGGTTTGAATGACGATTGATAATTATGATTACCGTCACTGCGCTGATTACACGCAGAAAAATATCGAAATAAACGAAATATTCACTTATACGCATCAGTGTAGCCAACATTACAAACAGTTGCAGAATCAGTAAAAAACTTACAATTGCAACCTGACTGAACATAAATTTCAGCAGTTTTCGCATAAAATACGCCTCCGATATGTTTTAGTTAAAAATTCGTCTGTGAAATAACACAGACGAATTCTCTTTTGTATTTAGTTTGTTATGAGAACCGTTCTTGTGCTTTCATCCCAGCCAACCTGTGCGTTCACCGCCTCGGCAATAACGCGGGCAGACACAAGATTCGAGCCGTTTTTGTTTATGGGCGGAGCAACTGTCGGGGAAAGTATGCCGTTTACTCTTATCTCACCTGCAGGGGTGATTAAAACTGTGCGATTGCCCTTGACACAAGCTACATTACCGCTTGCGGCATCCCACGATACCGTAAAGCCCATCATTTCCATCAATGCCCTTAAAGGAAGGTAAGTTCTGTCATAATATATGATAGGCACAGCGTTATCAAAATATACCCTGCTTCCGTTATAGCTTACATATACCTCCGTGCTGAAAGGAATGCCCATATATTCTGCATAAATCTGACTATACGAGGACTGAACACCATGAATGGTCATCATACTGCAGCCCGCGAATGCATATTCGTCAATCCATTCAACTTTTTCCGGGATGTTTGCAAGGCGCAACTTACAACATCCGCTGAAAGCAAGCGAATCGATGTAAATCACACTGTCGGGGATATGAACGCTTACAAGAGTTTCATTCGCCATAAAAGCACCGCTTCCTATAGCGGTTATTCCGTCGGGAAGTTCTACATGCTTTTCTTTTCCTTTATATGAAATAAGGATACCATTTACTACTACAAAGTCGGACTTCTGATTATACATCCAGATTGTATCGTCAAACGCACCTGCACCGATATGAGAAACCCTTGTGGGAATGTTTATTTCTTCAAGGCTGTAACAATGCACGAATGCATTCGTTCCGATTTTCTCCACAGTGTCGGGCAGAATAACCTTTTTTATAAACGGATTGTTTGCAAACGCATTGGCAGAAATTTCTTTAACTCCGTCGGGGATGGTTACAACCTCGGCACTGCCGTTATATCTTACAAGGGTGGATGTTCCTATCATCGCAAATTCGGCGGTCGTACTGTTTGTCCACGCTGTGTTGTAAAAAGCGTCTTCGGCAATGGCGCTGCAGGATGATTTTAATATAACATTTGAAAGGCGCGGACAGTTTGCAAACGCGCGTGAACCGATGTTTGTAACATCGGCACCTATCTCAACGCTTGTAAGGTTGGGACAGGATGCAAATGCCTCATCCGAAATCAGGGTAACACCATCGGGTATTGCAAGGGTGTTAAGAGTTGTTGCTCCCAAAAAAGCACGATAGCCGATGGAAAGCACCTTGTAGCCACCAATTGCGGAAGGAAGAATAACATCTACAGGCTCACCTGCGAATCCTGTTATTGCACCCGTTGAATTATCAAAGAAATAAAAAACATTCCCGACCATATACACGGGAATTCTTGCATTGGCAAGTACTCCAAGCTGTGAAATTAAAAGGATAAGAATAAGCGAAATTATAATTTTTGCTTTCTTCATTTAACCACCTCTTTCGATAGCCTTTATGGCTAACTATACAGTAAAAAGCCTGTTTTGTCAAATTCCGACTCTTTTTCATACAATATAGTGAAGGAGTGATTAGATGCCTAAAATATACCTCAGCCCCTCCACACAAGAGGGAAATATGTATGTTACGGGAGGCAGTGAAGAATATTATATGAACCTTATCGCTGACGCGATGGAGCCGTATCTTGTGTCAAGCGGAATACAATTTACAAGAAACTCGCGCGAGATGTCTGCATCGGATGCGATAAGGGAATCAAACCGCGGAAACTATGATTTGCATGTCGCGCTTCATTCAAACGCCTCGCCCGAGGGTCAGTACGGCACATACACGGGAATAGATATTTACTATTCGCCCATAAGTCCGCGAGGACGGCGCGCGGCACGGATTTTTGAGCAGAATCTGAAAACAATTTACCCCAACCCGACAAAAGTGAGAACGCTTACCACCACTACAATCGGTGAGGTTACACAGACGCGTGCGCCCGCTGTTTTTCTGGAGCTTGGATATCACGACAACACCTCGGATGCCGACTGGATAACAAACAATATTAAAAAGATTGCGGCGAATTTAGTTCTTTCAATCACGCAGTATTTCGGAGTGCCTTTCATTGAGCCTATGGGAATAAGACGCGGTGTTGTGAATGTGTCGAGCGGAACGCTGAACCTCCGCGAAAAACCATCAAGAACATCAAGGATAATTGCATCAATACCCAACAGATCACCGCTTACCATTCTCGGACAGTGGCAGGGCTGGTATGTTGTAAACTATCGCGGCCTTGTGGGTTATGTTGATTCAAGATTTGTGAACACAATTTGAATTTTCTTGCAAAAAGGGAAAAGATGTTGTATAATCAAAGCATATAGGAGTTGATTATATGACAGCAGTTTTAATGATAGTTTGTATATCGCTTGTTATTTATGCGGTTGTGATGAGTGTAGCAGGACATATTCCTAAAAGGGGCAGATGCCTTGATGCCGATGATTCGGAAATTATGGCTACAATAACAAACAGTAACAAAGTAGCTGAAAGATTTTCCACAATCCGTGCAGTAGATGACTCAGGCAGAAAATATGCGGCAAAGCTTCGTCAGACCGAGGCAAAGTACTGGATAAAAGGGGATAAGATTAAAATATCCCTCACAAAAGATAAAAAGAAATACCGCATACATTTCCACGAATACTTTAAAACAAACGAGGATCGTATCCGCCAGGAAGTGCTTGAAAAACTTGAAAAGTCAATAAAGCCCTATTCCATCGCGGCAAAGATGACAGGATACAAAAAAGAAAGCCTTGAAGCACTTCGTGCATCCAAGGCTGATTCTCTTACTCTTTTTGCATATATGACATATATGAATTCAATTGATAAATATTTCGGCATCGCAGTAGCTGTTGCCGTGTTGTTTGTCCTTTTCCTTTTTAAACAGAATTTGCAGATGTTTGAATTTTTAATTCCTCTTATAATTGTAATTGGTATGTTCCTTTCAATAAGTTCACTTGCAAAACTCTGTGCAAAAATTTATAAAAGGGAAACTGATAAAAATTCCTGACCACCTTCAATGCCGCGAACAAGATTGTAAACATCGGTAGCGCGACATTCAAGATTAAATATCATATCGTCTTTTAACACAGCACCCCTTGCAGCTACAGGCAGTGAGGCGGTGCTTTTCATTTTGCGCAGGATTTCGCTTCCTTTTTCGTTGAACGCAAGCGGTCTTATATATGTCGGTGACGGAAGAGATACGAAACTGTTTCCGATAATCATATTGCACAGAATACGCCTGATTCTGCTTTGCGTATACCTTTTGCACGATGCCTTATCTACAATTTTTTCGAATGAATTATAAGCTGAGGCCTCTTTAAGTCGCACCGCAAGTTCGCTGTTGCAATCAGGAATCTGGCAAAGCTCGTCTTTAGAAATCGCTTTAAGTCTTGACGAAACGATAATATCAAAATCCTTCATAAAAACGGGAGCAGGGAATTCGGAAAGCATCAGCTCTTTCACATCTTCACCGTTTTCTATCAGCCTTCTTATCGCCGATGCCGACGGAATATCATTCTTCGTTTCGGTATCGTTATATCCTGCACCGACTCTTTTTATTGTGTGCGGTAAAATAGTGCTTTTTATTCTTTTTAACTCCCTCACATACTCAACTGCAAGGATGTTGTTGGGCATATCAAGGATGCTTTTTTCAGATAAAACGCTTTCAAGCGCCGCCTGACGCGCCGCAGGGAAACTAAGTCCCTCGGAAAGTTTTTCGGAAAGGGCTGTTGAAAATTCCTTACTCTCGCAGTTAAGCATATCGGCACACTGTGAAATTTTCTCCATATCTCCGCATTCGCTGCCGAAGTAGAGGTTATCAATGCATCCGCAAGCGGAAAGTATTCCGACTGCACCTTTTGCAAAACCCTCGGCGGAGGAAAGCGCATATACAGCAGGAAGCTCTAAAACAAGGTCAACACCGCAAGCGATTGCAGATTTTGCGCGTGCGGTCTTTTCAAAAATTGCACACTCGCCACGCTGCACGAAATTACCACTCATAATAGCAACACAGGCATCATTTTCGTCCCTCATTGTATCAATAAGGATTTTATGTCCCGCGTGAATGGGATTGAATTCTGCTATAACAGCACCTGTTTTCATAAAAATCCCTCCTTTTGACAAAAAAATGTTGAAAATTGGATATTTCTATTATATACTATATAAATGGAAAAATAAAGATTTTGGAGGAATAAAAATGAGTAATTTTTTGGATTCTATAAAAGAAAGGGCAAGAAGCGATAAGAAAACTATCGTTCTTCCCGAATCAATGGACAGACGTACTTGGGAAGCAGCAGAAACAATTCTTAAAGAAGACATCGCTGACCTTATCATTATCGGTACTCCTGAAGAAGTAAATGAAAACTCAAAGGGCCTTGATGTTTCAAAAGCTACAATCATCGACCCCTTTAACTATGAAAAGACAGAAGATTACCTTAACCTCTTTGTAGAACTCCGTAAGAGCAAGGGTGTTACATACGAACAGGCAAAGGAAATCGTTCTCGGTGACTATATGTACTATGCATGTCTTATGGTAAAGGCAGGCGACGCTGACGGTGTTGTATCAGGTGCTTGTCACTCAACTGCAAACACACTTCGTCCCTCTCTCCAGATTATCAAGACAAAACCCGGTACAAAGCTCGTATCAGCTTTCTTCCTTATGGTTGTTCCGGATTGCGAATATGGAGCAAACGGTGCGTTCGTATTTGCTGACAGCGGTCTTGTTCAGAACCCCAATAGCGAAGAGCTCGCAGCAATCGCAGCTTCTTCAGCAGAAAGCTTTGAACTTCTCGTAGGCGAAACCGCTTATGTTGCAATGCTTTCTCACTCTACAAAGGGCAGTGCTGCTCACGCAGATGTTGACAAGGTTACAGAAGCAACACGCATCTGTAAGGAAAACAATCCGCAGCTTAATGTTGACGGTGAACTTCAGCTTGACGCTGCAATCGTTCCCTCTGTTGGTCAGTCAAAGGCTCCCGGCTCAACTGTTGCAGGCAGAGCTAACGTACTTGTATATCCTGACCTTGACGCAGGTAACATCGGTTACAAACTCGTTCAGCGTCTTGCGAAGGCTGAAGCATACGGCCCCGTTACACAGGGTATTGCAATGCCCATCAACGACCTTTCCCGCGGATGTAGCGCAGAAGATATCGTAGGCGTTGTAGCTATCACTTGTGTACAGGCTCAGGCAAGCAAATAATCAGTTTAGTTAATTTATTCTGAAAGGAAGTTTTTAAAAATGAAAATTCTTGTTATCAATGCAGGAAGCTCATCTCTCAAGTATCAGCTTATTGATATGGAAGCAAAAAAGGTTCTCGCAAAGGGCCTTTGTGAGAGAATTACTCTTGAAGGAAGCAAACTTAATCACACTCCCGCAGGTGGCGAAAAGGTTGTTATTGAAAGCCCCATGCCCACTCACGCAGAAGCAATCAAGCTCGTTATAGATGCACTCGTTGACAAGAACCACGGCGTTATTGAATCAATGAGCGAAATCGGTGCAGTTGGTCATCGTGTTGTACACGGCGGCGAAAGCTTCAGCGGTAGCGTTCTAATCAACGATGAGGTTAAAAAGGCTCTTGAGGAATGTGTTGAACTCGCTCCTCTTCACAATCCTGCAAACATCATCGGTATTGAAGCATGTGAAAAGGTTATGCCCGATGTTCCTCAGGTTGGCGTGTTTGATACAGCATTCCATCAGACAATGCCTGAAGAAGCATACCTCTACGGAATTCCTTACGAATACTATGAAAAATACAAAATCCGCCGTTACGGTTTCCACGGCACAAGCCATAACTATGTATCAGGCAAGGCTGCAGAGCTTCTCGGCAAGGATATCAAGGATATCAATATCGTAACATGTCACCTTGGTAACGGTTCATCTGTTGCAGCGGTTAAGGGTGGTAAGGTTATCGACACAACAATGGGTCTTACACCTCTTGCAGGTATCCTTATGGGTACAAGAAGTGGCGACATCGATCCTGCAATCGTAACTTTCCTTATGGAAAAAGAAAACCTTGGTATCAAGGAAATCAACAGCGTTCTTAACAAGGAAAGCGGCGTTTACGGTGTAAGCGGCGTTTCAAGTGACTTCCGTGACCTCAGTGCAGCAGCTGCTGAAGGAAACAAGCGTGCAGAAGCAGCACTCAAGATGTTCAGCTATGGTATCAAGAAGTATATCGGTAGCTACGCAGCAGCTATGGGCGGTGTAGATGCAATCGTATTTACTGCAGGTGTTGGTGAAAACGACTGCGATACAAGAAGTGCAATTGTTGAAGGACTTGAGTTCCTCGGCGTTAAGATTGATGCAGAAAAGAACAAACTTCGTGGTCAGGCAATTGATGTTTCAGCAGAGGGTGCAACTGTAAGAACACTTGTAATTCCCACTGATGAAGAGATGATGATTGCTATCGAAACTGAAAGATTGGCAAAATAATTGTTGACAAGATAAAAAAACGATAGTATAATAGTTAAGCGCCTGTAAAAGAGGCACTGAAGGATAGGTGTTTTTATATGAAGATAAATATTGCATCTGTACTCAGAAATGACGGTGCTTCAAAAGCGTTTTCAGGGAATGTGGAACTTGGAACGTTTGACTATGTTGGCAGCACACTTTCGTTTGAAAAACCTCTTCTTGTTGAGGGTGAGGTTAAAAACATCGGTGGTGCAATTGAAATTTCCGCGACTATAACGGGTGAGTTTACTACAGACTGTTCCCGTTGCGGTAAGGGTGTTTGCGAAAAACTTGAGGCACAGCTTTTTGAAAGTCTGGACAGCGAGTTTGCCGAAATCGACGAGGAGTGCGTAACTGTATCGGGTAATGTTATTGATATTTCCGGCAGTATAGAGGCGTCAATATTTGGCAGTATTCCTATGCAGTTTCTGTGTAAGGAAGACTGTAAGGGACTTTGCCCCGTTTGTGGCATAGACCTGAATAATAATGAATGCAATTGCGAAGTTGAGGTCTATGACCCGAGATTCGCCATCTTTAGAAATTTAAGTAAAGAGGTGTAGAAAATGGCAGTTCCAAAGAGAAGAACTTCTAAGGCAAGAAGAGATAAAAGAAGAGCTAATTGGAAACTTGAAGTACCCGGAATGATCAAGTGCTCTAACTGCGGTGAGCTTATTAAGGCACACATCGTTTGTAAGCATTGTGGTTACTACAAGGGCGTTCAGGTTGTTAAGAAAGCAGAAAACTAATCACAAAAGAAAATTTACCGCCTCAAATTGAGGCGGTAAATTCATTTGCCTTGAAAGTCTGAAAACCAAATTCCGATTTGGGGTGTTATTGCCTTTTTGTCGGCGAAGGTGTATTGTAAGCAATAAATACAAAACAACAAAATATAATATTTGCTTCCGTAGCTCAGTAGGATAGAGCGTTCGCCTCCTAAGCGAAAGGCCGCGCGTTCGAATCGCGCCGGGAGCACCAGAAAAAAAGACAGATTTCGACATTGAAATCTGTCTTTTTTTCAGCTAAATTCGCCTGCCGGCGAGCTATATGTGCTGACGCACGCTAAATTACTTTGTAGCTAAATTGACCTTCGGTCAGCTAATGGCGAATTTA
>JAZNLD010000023.1:0-18286 GCA_045578925.1 Clostridia bacterium | reverse complement strand
TTTAAATATTTTACCTTTAGCGGGTTGGTTATAGGGATGAATTGGTTTTAGACTAATCTTTTCCGTTAATACTACGCAAAAAAATGGCGAAATACGAAAGTATTCCGCCATTTTTATTTCTTGCCGTATAGGAATTTGCGTATTTTTTCGCGAGAAACCTTTTTCAGTTTAAACTTTGGCCAGGACGCGAAATGGGTGAAGCGCAACGCAAATGAAGCGGCACGCTTCTTTTTTGCTTTTCACATTGTTTTTATAGCAAAAAATGACATATTGGTACGAGTTTCTTCCTATATAATATGTATCGCAAAATAAAACCTTAAAAACATAGCAAGAAATGAATATTTCAAAAATACGAAAAGTTGAGCAAAAACCTTGGATTTTTTAGGAAAAATTGAAACCTCTCTGTAACACAACTGAAATATAAGCGTTTTTTATGACAAACTTATCATAAATTTCATCTGCAGTTTTTGTGCTCTATGCACAAAAATGCACTTAAAACCCCTGAAAAATGGGGGCGTAAGATTGGTTGTAAAAAAAGACAGTCAGATTGCAATGATTTTTTTAACAGAAAAAGCCCCCGAAACTTAATATAGAGTAATAAAATATGAATATTGAGAATAGGAATAATATGCTATCTTTGATATAATTTTTCTATAAATTGAACTGTAAAGGAAATGAGGTAAATGACAACACAAACAATAAAAAAAGCCTCCAGATGGAACAGGCATAAAGTGAATCGCCATCTCCAGCTTTATTCGCTGGCCGCGACGCCTGTGTTTTTGCAGTTACTGTTCCACTACATCCCTCTGGTAGGTATAATTCTTGCGTTTAAGAACTATCGTTACGATCGTGGTATCTTCGGTAGTCCGTGGGTAGGTTTTAAGAACTTTGAGTTCTTCTTTAAAACAGACACCTTCCTTATCATAACTCGCAACACACTTTTGCTTAATGCAATGTTTATTGTGCTGATAATCATGACATCGGTGGCGCTTGCCGTCGTTCTCTACAGAATCAACAGCAGAAAAGCGACAAAGGTTTATCAGACGGTGCTTATCACACCCCACTTTGTATCATGGGTTATCGCGGCATATATCATCTATGCGTTCCTTAATCCTGCGTATGGTATCCTTAACAATACGCTCGAATCAATGGGATTAGCACCGGTTGACTGGTACGCAGCTCCCAAGGCTTGGCCGGCAATTCTTGCAATATGTTACGTATGGAAGCATATCGGTCTTGACTGCGTTATTTATTATGCAGCGCTTATGGGTATGGATTCATCACTCATTGAAGCAGCGGCAGTTGACGGTGCAACACGTTGGCAGCAGACACGCCACGTTATCATTCCTCAGCTTACAATACTCATCGTAATTCAGACTATTCTCAAAATCGGCGGTATCTTCCGTGCTGACTTTGGTATGTTCTATCAGCTTACACGAGATGTTGGTGAACTTTATTCAACAACCGACGTTATTGATACATACATCTTCCGTACAATGCGTGTAGTTGGTAACATGAGTATGGGTACAGCAGTTGGTCTTCTTCAGTCAGTTGTTGGCTTCTGTCTTGTTCTCTTTACGAACTGGGCATCAAAGAAGGTCGACGAAGACTTCGGATTGTTCTAAGAGGTGCGAAATGAAACACGAATCAAAATCAAACATTTTAAATCATATTATACTTATACTTCTTTGCTTTTGTGTAATTGCTCCCTTCGTCATTCTTGTAAGTGCTTCTTTCTCTGATGAAAAGGAACTCGCACTTCATGGTTACGGCCTTTTGCCCAAGGGCGCATCACTTGAAGCATATAAGTTTGTTTTCAAAAACCCCAAGACCATTACAGACGCGTACAAAGTTACAATATTTGTATCAATTGTTTACACACTTATGGCAACATTCCTTATGGCGTGTGTGGCATATCCTCTTACAAAGAGTGATATGGTTGGTAGAAATCAGCTTAACTTCTATTTCTACTTCTGTTCTCTCTTCGGTGGTGGACTTATTCCCACATACATTTTGATTACTCAGTATCTTCACCTGAATGATACATTGTGGGTATACTTACTTCCGCATCTTATTTCACCCTGGTACATATTTATGATGAGAACCTTCTTCAAGGGTATCCCCGGTGAAATTTCTGAATCAGCGTATATTGATGGTGCTAATGAATACACAATATTCTTCAGAATCATCATCCCGCTGTCAAAACCCGTTATTGCAACAGTTGCTCTTATGATGTTCCTTTCAAAGTGGAACAACTGGATGGATTCAATGCTTTACATGGAAAAAGAACATCTTCAGCTTCTTCAGTATCAGCTTCAGAAGATTATGCAGAACATAAAGCTTCTTCAGAACTCTGAAATTGACTCAAGCTTTATTGATGCTTCCAAGATTCCCGGTGAAACAGCTCGTATGGCGATGGCGGTTATCGCTGCAGGTCCTGCGCTCTGCGTATTCCCCTTCTTCCAGAAGTACTTCGTAAAGGGTCTTACAGTTGGTAGCGTAAAGGGTTAACACCACAAAAAGAGATTCTTCATTCGCTTTGCTCATTCGGAACGATAAGAAAGAAATGTCATTCTGAGCGTAGCGAAGAATCTTGATGAATCCCCTTGTATAAAGGACTAAAGCTTTTCACATCAAAAGGAAAAAGTTGAAAAAAGTTTTTTAGTGGTTTTAATTTTAATTTAACTTTATAAAATTTTTTAGAAGGAGATGTTACTATGAAAAAAGTTCTTGCCTTGATTCTCGCTCTTACACTTATGACAGTTTGCTTCGTAGGTTGCGGCGAGAAGAAAACAGGTAACGACGGCGAAGTTCCTACACTTGTATGGTATGTACCCGGTGACAATCAGCCCGGTCTTCCTCAGGTTATGGAAGCAGCCAACAAAATCGTAGAAAAAGAAATCGGTGCTAAACTTGATATGAAGTTTATCAACATGGGCGATTTCGACGAAAAGATGAGACTTAAGATGGCAGCAGGCGAATCTTTCGACCTTTGCTTCACAGGTTACATCAATGTTTACACAAAGGCAGCACAGATGGGCGGTCTCGCTCCTCTTGATGAACTTTTAGAGCTCACACCTACTCTTGTAGAAGCTACACCCTCATTCTATTGGGAAGCTGCAAAGGTAGACGGAACAATCTACGGCGTGCCCAACCAGCAGATCGTAGCTACAAAGAAGGCTCCCTTCATTCCCAAGAGACTTGCTGACAAGTACAATCTTGATGTTGATTCAATCACAGAGTATTCACAGCTTGAACCCTTCATGAAGCAGGTTTACGAAAACGAAGAAGGTATCTGGCCCTGGAGAAACAGAAATGCTTACTTCAAGGTTGGTACAGACTTCGAAGAAATCATTTCTATCGGTATCGCTGTTGAAAAGGATGCCGGCAAAAACGGCAAGCCCGTTAAGGTTGTATTCACAGACGATCATCCCGGAATGATTGAGGGTATGAAAATCCGTCACGATTGGTACAAGAAGGGTTACATCCGTCCCGATGTACTTTCTGTAACAGACGATACTGCAGATTACCAGGCAGGCAAGTATGCTATGGATATCCAGACATACAAGCCCGGTGTTGAAACAAATATCAAGGCAGTTCTCGGTGAAGAAGTTGTTGGTTGCACAAACATCTATAAGCCCTATATTCCCATGAGTGGCGGTACTTCTACAATGATTGGTATCGGCAGAAACTGTAAGAATAAGGAAAAGGCTATTAAGTTTATCGAGCTTATCAACACAAACAAAGAGCTTTACAACCTTATCTGCTTCGGTATTGAAGGCGTACACTACGACCTCACTGAAGACGGTTTTGTAAAGGTTAAGGCTGACAGCAACTACAAGCCCGAAGCTGACTGGAAGTTCGGTAACCAGTTCAACGCTCTCGTAAGAGAAGGTTCTTCAGCTGATGTTTGGGAACAGACAAAGAAGATGAACGATGATGCACTTGCAAACGGCGATGTATCACCCCTCCTTGGCTTCGTTGTTGACAGAACAAACATTGAAGCAGAGCTTTCATCACTCACATCTATCCGTAAGCAGTATGCTACAGCATATTTTGTAGGTGCAAAATCTGTTGAAGACGGATACGACGATTACCTCAAGCGTATGGAAAAAGCAGGTCTCCAGACTGTTCTCGACGAAGTTCAGAGACAGGTTGACGAATTCCTCGCTAAAAAGGGCAAATAATTTTGATTTAAATTAATTTAAAAATAAAAAAATTTATTTGGAGGTAAAATTATGAAAAAGACTAGCAAAATCCTTTCTCTTTTGGTAGCTCTTTGCATGGCTGTTACAATGCTTTCAGGCTTAACAGTTTTTGCAGCAGATCCCTTTGAAGTTGTTGCGATTAACGCAGATACTGACTTCATCACACTCGATTTCGATCAGGAAATCGCAATTTCAGGCGATTCAGGCTTCGTGCTTAAGAAGGACGGCGAATTCGTTGACTTCACAATCGCTAAGAAGAACCACAAGACAACAGTTCAGACTTATGGTTCAAGATTCCACACATACATCCTTACTCCTGAAGGTGGCGTTGAAGCAGGCGCAGAATACAAGCTTACTTTCTGGGATGTTAAGTCATCTGACGGTGCTTCAACACACGCTCAGGTAGCTTACAGCATCCTTGTTGAGCAGCTCGCTGACTTCGCAGATTTCATCCCCTTCAAGCAGCAGTCTACAACTAACACTCTTGTAAAGGGTGAAGATAGCTTTACTATTGATAACGCAACTGTAGGTTCTTACTCATCAAGCTATGTTGGCGGTATCGCTGCAGTTATCGGTGCTGACCGTGAAGCAGGCAATACATTCAAAAACGCTATTTCCGACCCCACAACTTCTGACAGTGGCGCAGCTGCTTGGACAGAAAAAGATTACACATTCAAGGTAACTTATACTCAGGGTCCTGAAGTTAAAGTAGAACGTCTTGTTATTGGTGTAGGTCAGGCATTTGGCACAAACTTCTACAACAATGCAAACTACAAGTTCCATGGCTTCTACATGGAAAAGAACACAACAACTACTCCTTCAGCAGCAGCATCAAACATTGAATTCTTTAAGGAATGCGGTGGCTCATCCGGCATTCTGAAACTTACAGGTAACCAGAGAATGAGCGGCTTCAACTATGCAGACGGCCTTGAACTCAAGTTCGCTATAAAGGATGGCATTGTTCACGGTTTTGCAGACGGCAAGAAGGTTTTCGACTATCAGCTTGACGCAAGCCCCGCTGGTTTCCCCTTCCTTCAGGTTCATGTAAAGAGTGCTAACACTAACGCTGAAACAGGCTCAGCTTACACAGCAACAAGCTACGCTATCTCAAACCCCGTTGTATCACGTGCTAACATCCAGGCAGCAGAAATTGATTTCCCCGAAGGTTATGTTCCTCCTCAGCCCGAAGAACCCGAAGAAGAAGAATACCCCGAAATGATTCTCGACTGGGATGCAGACCTTGACGTATTCACAGTAGATTTCGAAGAAGAAATCGCTTCTCTCGATGCTACAATCACACAGGCTGGCACAATTGTTCCCGCAACAGTTTACTTTGCAAACTATAACGACAAAGCTGCTACATCCCGTTATACTTGGATTGTAGAGCCCACAGCAGGCTTTGTAAGAGATATCCCCTACACAGTAACACTTGCAAACGTTAAGAATGAAGCAGGTACAAAGAAAATTTCTACATGGTCCAAGACATTCAAGGTAGAAGTTCTTGCAGAAGGCCTTTCAGAGGACGTAACTACCAGCATGAACTCTTCTGCGTCCAATGCAACATTTGTAAATGATGGAGAAGACCTTGTGGTAACTGCTAGTGCGAAAGGCGGTTCCACTAATCCTAATGACACCGATAAACTTAATGTATTTAAGACCCTTAAAAGCGGCGAATTTGAATCCGATTACACAGTTAAGGTAACTCTTAAGGACTTCGTAAATATCGGTTATACACAGGGCTTTGTGGGTATCACATCAACATCACAAGCAAACTACGGCCATGACCACAGTTCTTTGCGCGGTGCAGTTTCTTACGCAAAGTTAGGTGCAAGTGCTACCTCTAATGCAGTGTACTCAAACATTTATCAGAATACAAGCGGAACAAATACTCACACCGCCGGTCCTGGTAACTTTACATCTATCGCCTTCAGAGGTGAAAATCCTGTACCGGTTGAACTTAAACTCGCTGTAAAGAACGGCGTTGCAAGTTCATATTGGAACGGCAAAAAGACTGCTGATGCAACTCTTGCAGGTACTGTAAGCGGTCGTCCTCAGATGCAGATCAACCTTCGTAGCATCGTTGATACAGCTCAGCCCGCATCTGTAACATATGCTGACTTCATCGCAACACGTGCCGTACACGCTGACGTTCTCGGCGAATCCTTCACAGTAGCAGAACCCGAGCTTACAGGTGCATTCACAGACGAAACAGTTGCAATTTCAACAGTTGTTACAAACAACACTCTTGTAGAAAAGGCAATCTTCGCTATGTGTGCTCTTTACGATGCAACAGGCGCTATGAAGAATGTTGTTATCGCTCCTGTTGAAGAAGCTGTAACAGGTGACACAACAGTTGAATTTGAAGGCGTTGAAACAAATGGCGCAACATACGCTAAAATCTTCATCTGGGATGGTGCTGATACACTTAACGCATGGTTCCCCGCAATTATAGTTGAATAATTAACTGATACGCCTTTATTAGGGAGGGGTAAAAACCCCTCCCTATATTAGGCTTTAACCGAAAGTAAATCATCGAACCTGCCTTAAATGGCGGAACTTCGATGTCTTTCGGCTATTTGGGTGCGTTTTTTAGGCACACTTGTCGAAAAAAACCGTCGTATTAACGGGAAAACTGTACCCATTTGAACTTGGTAAATTTGGTATAATATATAATATATATAATACCTATTTTATTTTTTTTACGCGCGTACACGCGTATACGTAACAAACGTCAAAATTTGATTTTATGAGGAATTAGATATGGCAAAATATTTAAAAATTCAATCTTTAATTTTGTGCGTATGCTTGATTCTTTCAATGTTTTCAGGCATCAGCGCATTTGCTGCAGACCCCCTCGAACTCGTTTCATGGGACGCAGACGGCGACTTTATCACACTTGATTTCAATCAGGCAATCAACATAACAGACTCTGTTATCGAACTTTTCCAGGACGGCGAAGCTGTAGAGTTCACTCTTGAAAAGGCTGACACTAACAGCTATGTTCAGGCAGACGGTGTTTCATCACGTTACACATATCTCCTTACTCCTGTAGACGGGATGGTAATCGATGCAGAATACGAAATGACACTCGTTGATGTTAAGTCTTCCGACGGTGAATCATCAGTTACAGACAATTACAAGATGTTCACAGTTGCTGAAATTGCAAGCAACGATGCTTTGGTTAACATCAAGGCTGTTTCATACGCAGTAGCCAACACATGGGGCAGAGACGGAGACCGCCTTGTAATCGATCCCTTTACCACAGGTTCATCAAACATGGGTAACTGGGCTCTCGCAGGTGCTCTCGTAGGAAACGATACTACTGATGCTCATTACCTTCCCAAGAGTAATGCTATAAAGGGTTCACAGAACTGGACTGAAAAAGACTACACAATGAAAGTTACCTTCAAGGAAACAAACCTTTCAAGATTAACTGTCATGATGGGTATAGCAAGAAGCCTTGAACTAATCTCAGGCGACACTAACACAACAACTGACGTAACAGCTATCCGTACATACGACTATGCAAATATGACAGGCGCTCATGATTCTGCCTTTTATCTCGTTGACGGTTTGAGCACAAGAACCAATAACCCCGGTCTTAAGGCTAATTTTGAACGTACAAAAGCTCCCAACCTCAATTACGAAGCAGGCGTAGAGTTCAAGCTTTCATCCAAGGACGATGTAGTAAGATTTTTCGTTGACGGCAAGAAGTTTATGGATGCTGCAGTAGAAGTTGAGCCCGGTCATCCCTTCTTCGCTTGTCACTCTAACAACAAAACAAGCTCATCTGCAAATACAACTGTTGAACTTTATGATTTCCAGGTTACACAGTGTCGTGTAGTTTTGGAATCATCACTTGACAAAGACGTTGTTGAACCTGCAGATACAGTAACAGTTTCAATTGCTGAAGCACTTGAAAGCGCTGATATCGTCCTTCTCGATGCTGAAGGTAACGAAGTAGAAAACTACGAAGCTACACTTTCAGGCGATGGTTCACAGGCTACAATTTCTTTCTCAGACCTTGTATACAGAGGCGAATACAAAATCGTATTCAAATCTGCAAAGGTTGCAGGCGGAGCTAACGTAAGCGTTAGAAGCAACACTATTACAGTTGTTGATCCTCCCACAGAAATTTACTCATTCGGAGTTGACGGCGACGCATTTGAAGGCACAGTTAATGTTGAGGCAGTTATTGCTAACAACACACAGCCTGAAGACTTCGCATTCACAGTAACAGTTGCAATCTACGACAACGATGGCAAGATGGTTGCAGTAAACGGTAGTGCACTGGTTCTCGCTACAGGCGAATCTTGCACAATCGCTGTTGAAAACTTCGTATGTGACCCCGAAAAGACATACACAGCTAAGTGCTTTGTTTGGGATTCACTTCTCGGAATGAACACAATTTACGAAGCGTCTATCGGCGAATAATTAGCATAATCTTAGAAGCCTTAAAATTTAGAGGAGAGAATTTTTAAAAGAAATTTTCTCATGCTATAACAATCGCAATTTGTTCCCGGAAGCTTAAAAGCTTCTGAAAGAGGAGAGAAATAAATGAAAAAATCAAGAATTTTAGCACTGCTCCTTGCAGTGTGCATGGTTTGCTCAATGCTTCCTCTCTCTGCACTCGCAAACGAAGACAAGATTATTGTTCATGTCGATTCTAATGCGAAATTTGTAGGTGATGGCAGCGAAGAAAGACCATTCCAGACTATTGAAGCTGCGAGAGAATATCTCCGCACCAAGGATCACAGAAAGAAAACTGCAGAAGTTATAATTCATGCGGGTGTTTATCCCCAGGAATTAACACTTACCTTCACACAGGAAGACTCAGGTACTGAAAAGTTTCCTGTAATCTACCGCAGTGCAGGCGATGGCGAGGTTAGAATTACTAACTCAGTAAAACTTAATCACATGGATTTCAAGCCTATTTCAGACAAGGACGTCCTTAATCGTCTTCCTTCTGAAGTACGTAGTAAGGTAGGCGTTCTTGACCTTGAAGGTTACGGCCTTGATATGAGCATGTTCAATGTTGCTGACAGAACTACTAATCCCCAGCAGCATCAGATGTATCCCTATCTTCACCTCAACGGTAAGAAACAGGAAATTTCAAAGTGGCCCAATGTTGGACTTCAGAATATCACAACTGTTGTAAAAACCGGTGAACTTCAGTCAAGCGGTACAAAGGGCGAGAAGGGCGAATGGAAGTACAATAACCTCCGTCCAGAAAGATGGACTCAGGCAGACCAGGCACTCATCCGCGGTTACCTCGGCTCAGAATACGCGATGGACTCTGTTCCCTTCGGTGGCGTAAAGATTGACGACAAGACAATCTACCTTAAATCAAAATCTATCTACGGTGTAAAACCCGGTCACAGATGGTATGTCGAAAATCTCCTTGAAGAAATTGATTCACCCGGCGAATATTTCGTAGACGTAAATACCAATAAACTCTACTACTATCCGCCTTATAAACTTAAGGCAACAGATACTCTTGAAGTTTCAACGCACTCCAAGACTTATATGCAGACAAGCGGTGCATCACACATTATATTTGATGGAATCCATGTAAGCGGTAACGTAAGCAATTACGGATTTCATATCTCTAACTCGAGCAACATCACAATCCGTAATTCTACATTTAGCAATCTCCACAAGGGAATTCATGTAAATGGAACATCAAGAAACAATCTCATTGAGGCTTGTACTCTTTATGACATAAATACTGTTGGTATTCATCTTTACGGTGGTGCCGATTTGACTAACTTTATTCCCAGTAATAACAGAATTTCCAACTGCCACATCTACAATTGGGGCCTTGGTACATGGATGCAGTCCAAGACGGCAGTTGATATGGGACGAGGCGGACATAATACGCTCCGCGACACGACCGAACACTGTATTATTCACGGTCAGCCCAACGCTCAGGGTATTTTCTACGGCAGTGTTGAGTCAAATATCAGATATAACGAGATACACTCTCTCACAAACGATTCCGCCGACATGGGTGTAATCTACTGTGGCCGTAACCTCGGTGAGCCCGGTAATGTTATTTCTTATAACTACATCCACGACTTTGGTCCTATCTTCGAAGCAAGATATCAGCTTCAGGGTATTTACTGGGATGACTGGGAATCAGGTCAGATTGCCCATCATAACATTATTGTTCCCGGTTCAAAGAAGCGTACTGCAGGTAACCTCTTCGTAGGTGCCGACAGTTACTACTGTGAAAACATCGTAGTAAACTCCGATATCGGTGTTCGTGCTTCTGACCGTGGCACCACGATCCACACCACAGCATATAATTCAGCAGCGGCATCATATGTTACACCGGCGCTTCTCGAAAGATATCCCGTAATCGCAACCTACAGACCGCAGCTTGAAAAGGATAATATGCTTCTCCTTACTAAGGGTAATGTTTTTGAAAACAACCTTTCAGTAGATGTTAACCGTAACAGTTTCGCTCAGACTCAACTTGACAATGGTAGTTTCAAGAACAACCAGGTTTCAGACGATTACGGCGTGTTTGTTGACGCTGCAAATCATGACTACCGTTTGAAGCGCGAATATGTTAAAGAATTCGGCTTCCCCGAAACATTCTTAAGCGAAGACAACTTCTCTATGGACCAGATTGGTATCCAGAAAGAAGTGTGGGATATTCAGAAACCTTCAACACCCTTCCGTCTTC
This sequence comes from Clostridia bacterium, assembly GCA_045578925.1. GTDB lineage: Bacteria > Bacillota > Clostridia > UMGS1883 > UMGS1883 > UMGS1883. The sequence continues at coordinate 7,387 of JAZNLD010000023.1, read as the reverse complement.
TTTATCCGACAAACGGACAGATGGATGTTGTAAGAAATACTGCTTACATCAAGTGGGAAACGGCAAGATATGCCGATATCTATGAATATGTAGTAGCAACTGACCCTGAACTTACAAATGTTGTAGCATCAGGTAAGTCATTCTATAACGTGGTAGAACTTCCCGACCTTAAGAACGATACTGTTTACTACTACAAGGTTTGGGCAGTTAACCAGGGTAAGCAACTTGGTAACAAGTGGGCGAGCGAAGGCGTTCCCTATATGTTCAAGACAACTGCTCAGGACGTTCTTGAAAAAGAATTCCTTAATGAAGAAATCAAGAACCTTAAGGAACTCAGACCTCAGGTCGTTGCTAATGTAGGTGATCAGATCGGTCAGTATAAGCCCGAAGCAATCACAACATTCGACAGCGTTCTTTCAAACGCTCAGTTGATTTCTAATAAGACAACAGGTAGCCAGGAAGAAATCCAGAACACTGTTACTGAACTTCAGGACTTCCAGAAGGGTATTGTTGGTTACAAGCGTGCAGGTCATACGGCTCTTAATGTGAAAGACAGCGAATGGATTACAAACAGCGCAGCAGTTGGTGTTACCAAGCAGGACGACGAAATCAAGGTTGAATCATTCGGCAGCGGTTGGGCTTATATCAATGAAACTCAGCCCGGATATGAAATCAAGCATTTCAAGATGAAGGTTCACTTTAATGGGTACTCAATGCTTTCTCTTAAGCAGAGTAATCCTAATGTAATTTCTTACGATAGTACTCTTAACAACTATGCTATAATTCTTAAGCCCGATCAGATAGAATTCCAGAAGTATAACCCCGGTGCAGCAACAACAGGTATTATCACAAAATACCCCAACGACTACATTAAGGATGGCGAATGGGTAGACATTGAATTCGGCTGCGTTGACGTACCAGGCGGTGTAAATGTAATCTTCAAGGTTGACGGAAAAGAAGTAATCAATGAATTTGATACTGAAACTCCCAACTTTGGCGACGGTTACTTCGTAGTATATCCCGGTAAGGAAGGCGCTACATTTGAGTTCAAAGCAGCAGATCCTGCAACGATTCCTGCAGAAGAATTCGTATTCGCAGGCGCAGCAGCGATGGATGATGCAAAGACTATCTACAACGCTGACAACAAGATTGCTGTGAAGACAGGTACGTTTACCGAAGTAGAGGCTACAACAGCAGACGGTTCAAAGGTTAAGGTTTCAACCGATCCTAACGCACAGGTTGTTTATACAGTAACCGATCAGGAAGTTGCTTATAAGACATACTACTACCATACACCTGTAGAAGGCGGCGACCCGAATGCAACTATTTCTATGGTAGCATATTCGCCCACAGACGGCGGTAAGACAGAGGTTATAAAGAATGTCGACTTCTCAAGTGGAGAAGAAGGCTGGGTATACCTCGGTACTTACGAATGTGCTTCTTACTCTAAGATTGGTGATATCATATTCACCATAAAGGGAAGCGGTCAGGGTAAACTTGTTGCTCCTGCAATAGGTGTTGTTAAGACCGATAAGGAACTTCTCGAGTTCAACCGTACATTCTACGATTACTCAGAAAATCTCCTTCTTATGAAGATAGACAGCCAGAAGGCCTACACAGTAATCGATGAACTTCAAATTCCCGATACAGCACCTTATATTGAAAACGGCAGAACAATGGTGCCTCTTCGTTTTGTATCTGAAGCATTCGGTGCACAGGTAGACTGGAATGCAGATACACAGACTGCAACTATCACACATGGAAACAATGTTGTTGCATTTACTCTCGGAAAAAAGACTTACACTGCAAATGGTGTTGTTAAAGAGTCTGAAACCGAAGCTAAGCTTGTAAACGGCAGAACAATGATTCCGCTTCGTGCAACCGTTGAAGCACTCGGTAAGCAGGTAATGTGGTACGGAAATGCAAAATTGATACTCATTGCAGACAGTTTTGGCTTTACAGAAAGCGACACAACAAAGCTTGAATCTGCAGCAAAAGGATTTGAGAGGGGTTTTAATTAATGAGTTTTAAGAAAAGAATTCTTACATTAGCCCTCTGTGTGATTTTCATGTTCTCAGCAGTAGCTTTCGCTGCTGCTGAGGAGATTGCTCCAGAGGCTAACACACTCACCATTACAGTTGTAGATGGTGTTGCCGGAAAAGTTAAGATTTCCGGTATTTCTCCCAGCGGCGAAGCTGGACAGATCGTAACACTTCTTGTTACAAACATTGACCCGGCAGATGCTGAAAACAATGATATTGAAGATGTCGAAGCTAACATCTCTTCAAGACTTCAGTATCAGAACGCTATCGTAACTGGGGCAGACGGCCGTTTTGAAAAGGAATTCATGCTTAACATCAACGAAGCTCTTGCAGCTGTTGACGGTTCAGTTTCCTTCAATTTCTACGCAGGCGGCGAAGCTTATGCAGGTAGCTCAGTTGCAACAGGCTATCTCTGGTATGCTCCTATAGATGTTAAACTTGCAGCAGCTAAGGCTGTTGTAGAAGAGGTTGATTTCGCAGTAGCAGGTTCTATTATTAATGAAAATAAGGCAGTTTTCGCTATTGAAAGCGAACTCTTCGAAGCTCTTGACAAGACATTGCTTGCTACACTTCTTGATTCCAAGACTCAGGATGTAGCATTCCTTGATCTCACAAATGAAAATATCGAAGCAAACATCGTTGAATACGAAAAGTTAGATGCAGCACTTCGTCTTTGCATTGCTCTTGAAGGCTTCAACCAGAACAAGAACGATATCGTTCTTGACGGTTCGCTCATTCTCAACGATGACCTCGTTGGAATTACAGCTTATATCGACGAAAACGGCACACTCGCTGATATCTATGCAGAAGACATCAAGGAAGACTCTCTTGCAAACGTAACAGGCGCTCTCTTTGGTAAGAATGTTGCAGAAGCAGAAGAACTTCAAAAGATTTTTGCAAAAGAAATTATCATTCAGGCTCTTAAGAACAACAAGTCAAACGGTAGCGGTATCATTAAAGATATCATTACAGAAGAAAACCTTGCAGCAGCAGGTTATGATGTTGTAACAGAGGGCGAGGATACACTCAAGAGTGAATACTTTGACCTTTCTGATAAGGAAGAGGTTGACAACGACATTTACCAGAAGAGAAAATCTCTTAATACGGAAAATCTTGAGGAAGAAATCATCAAGTCTGCTAAGAAAGACTATGAACCCGAAGATGCAGGAACAGGCAGCACTGTAACAGGTCCTGCAACTGATGGCAATCAGGGTAGCGTTTCAGTAGGTGGTGGCGGTAGCTCAAAGCCCAAGGATCCCAAGCCCGAAGAACCCAAGCCTGAAGCAGTAACATTCTCAGATATTGAAGGTTACGATTGGGCGAAGGAAGCTATCAACGCTCTTGCAGAAAAGAACATTATTAACGGTGTAGCAGATCAGAAGTTTGATCCCGCCGGTACTTTGACACGCGAACAGGCTGCTAAGATTATCTGCCTTGCAGCAGGTATCGAACCTTCAAATGAAAATGTAGCATTTGCAGATGTTGCTGAGGATGCTTGGTATGCTCCTTATATCGCAGCTCTCAGCAAGGCTGGTATCATTAATGGTGTAAGCGATGCAGCATTTGGCATTGGTAACAATGTTACAAGAGAAGATTTTGCAGTTATGATTTGCAGAGCACTTAACTACACAGCTACAAGCGAAAACAGCTTTACAGATAAGGGCGAAATCAGTTCTTATGCTCAGGAAGCAGTAAGCGCGTTGTTTGAAAAAGGTATCGTTGGCGGTTACGAAGACGGTAGCTTCAAGCCTAAGGCTAATATATCAAGAGCTGAAGGTGCAAAAATTATATTTGGTATATTGTCTAAGTAATACGGACATACAGTTAGGAGTTAATGATTATGAAAAGAATTTTAAGCTTAATACTTACCCTTTGCATAATCGCATCGTGTTTTACATTCTCTGTAGTAAGTGCTGCTGATGAAGAAACAGTAGTAGCTACACCTCAGGAACAGCGTGCATTTGATTTCCTTTCAAATCTTGCTATTATGGTTGGAGATGATAAGGGAAACGCTAACCTTGACAAGAATATGACACGTGCTGAATTTGCACAGTTAATTAAAAATATCCTCACATTTGCAAACTCAAATGGTGCAGAATCAGAATCAGGCGGCAGTTTCGTTGATGAATCAATTTGGCAGGACAGCTTCTTTGGTGATGATTCATCTTCAGACCAGCTCATCACAGATACAGGATCAAGCAATCAAACCATAGTTGAAACTGTTAAAGCAAAAGAGTTTGAAGACGTTCCTACAGCTCATTGGGCATATGATGCAATTAACTATGTTCGCGATATCGGTATCATGAACGGTAGATCAGAAACTGTATTTGATCCCGATGGTGAAGTTAAGACAAACGAAGTAATCAAGTGCGTTATGGTAATGCTTGGTTACAAGTCTCTTGCAGAAGCTAACGGCGGTTATCCCGCTGGTTACCTCAAGTTTGCTCAGCGCATTAACCTGACAAATAGCGCTAAAGCAGGTGAAATCTGTACTCGTGGCGCAATCGCAGTTATCCTCAGAAATGTTATGGATGCAAAAATGCTTATGGAAGCATCATATGGTCAGAATGGTGATATCAGCTTTACATATGATGATACGCGCACATTTGCAACAGATATTCTCGGCCTCAACAAGATCGACGGCATTATGACAGATAACGGCTATACCGCTATCATTGGAGAAAGTGATTACGAAGGAAGCAAAATCGTTGTTAACGGTAATGCTTTCAGAGTTCCCGAAGGAAAGGCATTTGCTCAGTATATCGGTCGCGATGTTACTTGTTGGTTTACAAACTACAAATCATCAGACGAAGGTGTTGCAATGGTTGTAGAACTCAATGACCGTGATGATATTACGGAAATTGATATTGAGACACTTACAAATGCAACTGATGACGAAATTACCTATAAGGTAAATAAGAATTCAAAAAAGGTTTCATACGAAGGTGCATACATCATCCACAATGGTGTTTCAATTGCTTCTTATAACAAAACTCTTTTTACAGACCTTATTGACAACAATGCTTACGGTAAAATTACTGTAATTGAAACAAACAGCAACATTTATAAGAAAATCATTGTAATTGATGAATTCGAAACATGGGTTGTTGGTAATGTTAATAAGGAAGAAGGTAAGATTTACAACATTCTTCGTGAAGGCTTATATGCTAGCGAAAGCGACATAATTGAACTTGACTTCGAAGATCCTAAGTACCATATAACAATCTACAATGCTGAAGGCAATGAAACTGACTTCACAGCTATTCAGAAGAATTCAGTTCTCGATGTTCTTCGTAATGGCAATGTATTTGAAATTCATGTTGCAAACAAAGTTATTTCAGATTTCAAGATTGAATCTGTTACAGAATACAAGGGTAAGACCTATCTTTCAGGTGGCGAAACAGAATTTGAAGTAACACCTGCATTCATGAACTACAGCTTGAGAGAAGAGTTTATTCTTGGCAAGATACTTACACTTTACTTAGACTCACACGACCGCGTGGCTTGGGCAATTGCTCAGGAAAAGGCAGGTATTCAGGTTGGTTACATTGTTGAAATCGGTAACAGAAATGGTTCATTCACAAGCAAAGAGTTCGGCGTACAGGTATATACTATCGGTGGTATGCACACACTCTTTGACCTTGCTGAAAATATTCGTGTAAGTGACCGCAACGGTGAAGAATCAAAGATGACTGAAAAGGAATTCGTTGATGCTTATGCTGATGAATTCAATGCAGAAACAAACCTTCTTGACGGTTTCTTCCGTTACACAGTAAACGATGAGGATGAAATCAACTACATTGAACTTCCCATCCTTGATCCTGATACAAAGATCAACGGTAAAATGCATCTTGTTATTTCAAATGATGAAACTTTAGGAACAGGCGGTTATTACCGTGCTAATTCTCTGGGTGGTCTCGTTGCAGCTCCTACAACTGCAAAACTTATCAAGGTTGACAGTACAAGAAGACACTCAGACTATGAAAATGCATTTGGTGTAGGTGCAATGAACTCTATTTCTACAAAAGACTCTGAATCTAGTGAATACTACAAACTCAGAGCGTACAGCGATGTAGAAGGTGCCCTTTCCATTAAGTATGCTGTTGTTGACATTCCTACAGGTGCTACAGGTATGAATACTGAGGCTACTACACCTACTGTTTACATCGTTAGTGAAGTTGCAGGCGGTAGATTCCCCGATGATACACTCGGTACTGTAGTCAAGGCTAAGAGCTTCAAGAACGGTCTCGGTTCAGATGTAAATCTCTACATCAGAGATGACGCTGTATTCGATACAGAAGGCGAAACAAATGTAAGAGTAAATTCTGCTGATACAACACTTGGTTGGGTTAAGATTCCCTTCGAAGGTCCCATTGAACCCGGTGATATTATCCGTGTAGCAACGGACGAAAACGGTCTTGTTGAACACGTTCGTGTAGTGTTCGATGAAAACGGTGTTGACTCTACAGGCAATCCTCAGACTCCCGGTGTAATCCCCGGCGTAGATCGTACTTGCGAGCCTGAAGCTACTCATCCCAGATACAACAAGAACCCCTTCGCATACGGTGGTGGTACAGCTATGAACCTTGCATCAGGTAAAGGTTTCGCATCAGGTTCATTCCGTTTCTTCCAGAGCTATCCTCTCAAGATTCGTGACGGCGCTATCAAGCTTACCGCTTGGGACGTAATCCAGAACGGTTACCCTGCAGACGGTGCACCCGAAGGATACAAGGAAGAAGTTTGGTCAACATCCAAGATTGCTGTTGTTACCTTCAAAGACGGAGACATTACAATCAAATCAGGTACTATGAGCGATATCAAGACATTCGAAGACTTCGGTTCAGACTGTTCTCGTGTAATGTTCAACTCTCGTTTCACAAACACACCCTGTATGGTTGTTTACAACAGCTTCAGCTGGGAAGACTAATTAGAATACGCGAAAGGTTGGATATAAAATGACAGAATTTGTAAAAGACAAACTTGCAGTTAAGATATTCAACACTCGTGACGAAATGGGAAAGCAGGCGGCAACAGATGTTGCCGCTTGCATAAAAAAACTGCTTAGCGAGAAGGAAGAAATCAATATGATTTTTGCAGCAGCACCGTCACAGAACGATATGCTTCTTCACATTTGCAGTGATCCCGAAATCGAGTGGGAAAGAATTAATGCATTCCACATGGATGAATATGTTGGGCTTGATAAGGATGCTCCTCAGGGCTTCGGTAACTTCCTCAACGACAAGATATTCTCCAAGAAACCCTTCAAGAGCGTTAACTTCATCAGATGCGACGCTCCTGATCCAGAAGCTGAATGTGAAAGATATTCAGCACTTCTTAAAGCTAAT
>JAZNLD010000022.1:0-6033 GCA_045578925.1 Clostridia bacterium | reverse complement strand
TTTTACGTTTTCTTTGAAATAGTTCAAATTCAAGCTTTCTAACCAGTTTCTAAGTGGATTTAAACGATATTTTACTTTTGTTTTACTTTAAAATGTTTAATAAAGGGAGAAAATGTGTTGACAACACGAAAAATATATGGTAGTATAGCTGTATCAGTTAAATAATAAAAACGATGATGGAGAGTGCTTCTGCGTAGCTTTCGAGAGAGGCGGTGGTCGGTGTGAGCGGCTAAAGTGAAACAGTTTGCTGTAGCTCCTGAGTTGAAAGGAAGAAAGCCTTTTTTGGCAAGTAGAACCTTTTCGAGAATGCTGCGTCAGTGCATAGGGCTTGATAGAGTCTGAAGTGGCATGGTGTAAAAACCATCGCAATTTGAGTGGTACCGCGGGTTGTTTGCTCGTCTCAAGGATTAAGTTTTCTTTGGGGCGTTTTTTTATGTTTATAAGTCCCCGAACAAGGAGGAGTTAAGTATATGGAAGAAAAAATGATGACAGGTCTCGACTTCAAAATCAGTGAAGTTGCTGCCAGAATTAAAGAGCTTCGCCAGATTGACGGTATTTCCGTTGAAACAATGGCAAAACTTACAGGCGTATCCCGTGAAGAATATGTCGCTTGTGAGGAGGGTAAACACGACCTCAGCTTTGCGTTTATATATCGTTGTGCGCTCGCATTCAAGGTAGGCGTAACTGATATTATTGAGGGTGCAAGTTCAAACCTTCGTTCCTACACCGTAACAAGAAGCGGTGAAGGTTCAATCATTGACCAGGCACACGGTATGGTTTACTACAACCTTGCTTCTGCGTTCCGTGGCAGAGTGGCAGAGCCCCTTTATGTTCACGCTATCTATGATGAAAGTGCCGAGCGTAAGGATATTGAACTTACAAGTCATGACGGACAGGAACTTGATATTGTAATCAGCGGTTCGCTCAAGGTTCAGGTAGGCGGACACAGCGAAATTTTAAACGCAGGTGACAGTATTTACTACGACAGTTCTGCACCTCACGGTATGGTTGCTGTCGGCGGTCAGGATTGTGAATTCTATGCTATAGTTCTTAATGGTGACAAGAATACACAGCAGGAAGAAGAAAAGGCTATTGTTAAGACAAATTATAAGCCTCACCGCGGATACAAGAGAGTATATAATAACTTTATAGATGTTGTTGAAGATGAAAACGGCTGTCTTGAAAAGATTTCTTTCAAGAACGAGGACAAGTTCAACTTTGCATTCGATGTTATTGATACAATTGCTGACAAGAAACCCGAAAAACTGGCTATGCTTCATCTTTCCAAAGATAAGACTGAAAAAAGATTTACATTTGCAGACTTCAAGCGTGAAAGTGCCCGTTGTGCAAACTATTTTGAATCAATCGGTATCACACGCGGAAGCAAGGTAATGCTTGTTTTGAAGCGTCATTACCAGTTCTGGATTGCAATTCTCGCACTTCACAAAATCGGTGCAGTTGCAATTCCTGCAACATATCTTCTTCAGGAGCACGACTACGAATACCGCTACAACGCGGCAGGCGTTGATGCGATTTTGTGTACATCAGACGATGATATTGCAGACCGCGCTGAAAGTGGTGCAAAGAATGCTACTACTCTTAAAGAAAAAATTATCGTAGGTGCAAGCCGCGATGGTTGGAGAAACTTTGACGAGGAATATAGAAACTTCCCCGATACTTACGAAAGAAAAGAAGATTCTCCCTGTGGTAGTGATGACATGCTTATGTACTTCACATCAGGTACAACAGGCAATCCCAAAATGGCACTTCACTCATATACATATCCTCTTGGTCATTTCCATACTGCAAACTACTGGCATTGTGTTGATCCGGAAGGTCTTCACCTTACAATCTCTGATACAGGTTGGGCGAAAGCCGCGTGGGGTAAGATTTATGGTCAGTGGCTTTGCGAAGCGGCACTTTTCGTATATGATTTTGATAAGTTTGATGCGGCAGACATTCTTCCGCTCTTCTCCGAGTACGGAATTACAACATTCTGTGCGCCTCCGACAATGTATCGTATGCTTATGAAGGAAGACATTTCAAAATACGATATGTCATCTGTTCAGCATGCAAATACTGCAGGCGAAGCTCTTAATCCCGAGGTTTATAAGCAGATTAAAAACCTTACAGGACTTCGTATTATGGAAGGTTTTGGTCAGACAGAAACAACATGTCTTATCGGTAACCTTTATGGTAGAGAGTACAAGCTCGGAGCTATGGGTAAACCCGTACCGCTTTACGATGTTGATATCGTAGATCCCGACGGTAACAGCGTTGATGTCGGTGAAAACGGTGAAATAGTTATCCGTACAAGCAAGCGCGTACCCTGCGGTCTTTTCAAGGGTTATTACAAGGACGAAGAAAAGACAAACGAGGTGTGGTATGACGGACTTTACCATACAGGCGACGTTGCATATCGTGATGAAGACGGCTTCTATTTCTATGTTGGTAGAATTGACGATGTTATCAAGTCATCAGGTTACCGTATCGGACCGTTTGAAATTGAAAGCGTTATTATGGAGCTTCCCTATGTTGTTGAATGTGGTGTATCTGCTGCTCCTGATGAAATCCGCGGACAGGTAGTTAAGGCAAGTATCGTTCTTACAAAGGATACTGTTCCCAGTGAAGAACTCAAAAAGGAAATTCAGATGTATGTTAAGGAGCATACTGCACCTTACAAGTACCCCAGAATCGTTGAATTCCGTGACTCCCTTCCTAAAACAACAAGCGGTAAGATTATAAGAAACAAGCTTTAATAGTAAAATAACCGCAGTTTAAAAAACTGCGGTTATTTTTATTGCAATACAAAATATGTTGTGATAAAATTACTGTAATTGTTTGTTTTTGTATAAATTAAGGAGATGTCTTGAAATGAAACTTTTATCGCAACCCCGTGGGGTACGTTTCTCAAACAAGGAAATGATACTCTTTTTCCTGCCCATATTTTTAGAACAGCTCTTTCTTGCGGGACTTGGTGTAGCTGATACATTTATGGTGTCGGCAAAACTTGGTACTACTGCACTTGCAGGAGTTGCGCTTGTAAACCGAATTGACAATTTCGCAAAACAGTTTTTCCTGGCTCTTGCACAGGGCGGTTCGGTAGTCCTCGCGCAGTATATAGGTGCGCAAAACGAAAAGAATTCACGAAAATCATTGAAAATCAATATACAGATTGTCGTTGCACTCGGTGCTTTGTTTATGCTTGTGATGTTGCTTTTCAGAAGGCAGTTTGTAACTCTTTTCTTCGGTGGTGCTGAAAAGGCAGTTCTTGATGTATCGTTGCAGTATTTTGCAGTTACAGCATATTCATATCCGTTCGTTGCACTTTACTATACCACATCTTCGCTTTTCCGCGTAATGGGTGAAAGCAAAATACCCTTTATTGCATCAGTTATTATGATGAGTATAAATTTAGTGCTTAAATACATATTTATTTTCGTAATGGATATGGGTGTAAGAGGTGCAGCATTCTCAACCCTGCTCGCGATGGGTATAACAGGTTTTGTGCTTCTTTTAAGACTTACAGGCAAGAAAAATAAGGTAAGACTTGTAAATCCTTTTAAACCCGAATTTGATTTTAAAATGTCGGGTAAAATTCTTAAAATTTCTGTTCCGAACGGTATTGAACAAGGTATGTTTCAGCTCGGAGCGCTTGTGCTTGCAGGGCTGGTTTCGGGGCTTGGTGAAGATGCCATAAATGCCGACCAGATTGCGCGAAACCTTACTCCTGTAACATATGCTGTTGCAGTAGGTTTCAATGCCCTTATGCTGATGGTTGTAGGTCAATGTATGGGAGCCGGTGATGTGGATGAGGCAGTTCGCTATAAAAAGCACATTATAAAATTGAACTATCTCTTTGTTGCGGTTGTAGGTTTTGCTTTTGCTCTTGTATTAAAACCGATAATTTCTATTTTCGGAGTATCTGCACAGTCTGAAGAATGGGCATTCCAGATTGTATTGTTATATATTACAGGTTCGGCGTTCTTCTATCCGCGAAGCTATGCAACGCCATCCGCACTTCGTGGTACAGGCGATACCAAATTTGTTATGATGGTTTCAGGGGCATCTATGTTCCTGTTCCGTATCGGTTGCGCTTACCTTTGCGTACATCTGTTTAACCTTGGCGTTCTTGGCGTATGGGTAGCTATGGTAAGTGACTGGGTAGTAAGGCTGACAATTTTCGAATACAGATTCAAAAAAGGTAAATGGAAAAATAATAAAGTAATCTAAAACGAGAAAACACAGTAGCATTAGCGGGTTGGTCATAGGGATGAATTGGTTTTAGACTGATTTTTTGCGTAGTATTAACGGAAAATCTCTATTCTAAAACTGCGAAGCATCCGAAAAATAGTAAGTTTGGATGTAGAACAAGGCAAAAATGCGAAGTTATCCTGACGGATTACAAGCATTTTTAACGCAGTTATATGCCAAAATCACTATTTTTGGACAAATAATCCCTATGACCAACCCGCTTTTGCTACTGTGTTTTTATTGCAAAATAGGGCATTGTGTGGTAGAATCATAGTAATAGACTAAAAGGAGATAGTTAGTTTGGAACTTTGGGTAATTTTAGTTTTATTATATGGAATATTCAAGGGTGTGCGTGAGCCTATCAAGAAGAAAATACTTGAAAAGCACGATGTAATCAGTGCGCTGTTCGCCTATACATTTATTGGATTTCTGATGACAATACCGATGGCAAAGAATGTTTTTTCGCTTAGTGCAAGGATGTATGCCTTAATCGGCTTAAAATCGTTTGTGATTTTCTTTGCGTGGATTGCAACTTTTGCAGCGGTGAAAAAATTGTCGGTAAGTTTCTATAGCGTTATGGACTTGTCGAGAGTGGTTTTCTCAACCCTTATGGGAGTGATTTTTCTGAATGAAAGCCTCACTCTTAAAGGTATTTTAAGTTTAATTCTTGTTGTTACCGGTTTGTATCTTGCAAATACGAAAAAAGAAGAATCGGACAAAAAGACCGATGTGCGCTATGTGTGGCTTGTTCTTTTTTCCTGCCTGTTAAACGCTGTATCAGGCACTCTTGACAAGTATCTTATGTCTACGGGAGAAATAACTAGCATCCAGCTTCAGTTCTGGTTTATGCTGATGCTTTCCGCAATGTACTATATTTATATCCTCATAAAAGGTGAAAAAGTCGGAATCATTGCTTGTGCAAAAAATCCGTATGTCTATATTTTGAGCTTTCTTTTGATTGTGGGTGACAAGTTCCTTTTTACCGCCAATTCCTATGAAACAAGCCAGGTTACTATTATGACGCTTATTAAACAAAGCTCGGCAATAGTCGCAATTCTCAGCGGAAAAATTGTTTATGGCGAAAAAATAGCACGAAAACTTTGGTGCGCAGGAATTATAATTTTCGGTATAGTGCTTGCCGTTATATAAAATCTTTGATCCAGTCTTGACACGAACTTGACACTAAATAGAATTGCATCTAAACCTTATGTGTCGCAATATGGAGATGTCGAAAAATGTAGAAAGGAGATAAATAATATGACACAAACGCAGTTTATTCTTTTCTTTTATCTTTTGCCAATATTCTGTGGTTTGATACTTGGATTGGTTCTTTGGAAATTCAAAAAAACTTATTTGCTGGATGGAGTTTTGCTTGGGGTTTGTATAATATGGTGGTGTATTCTTTCAAATATAAATGTTCATGGCAGTGAAGGGCCCGGCATAATTTTCTGTTTGTATACTCATGCAGTGTTATCATTTTCAGTTGTTGAATTAATTAAATTTATGGTCGGAAAAATAATATCAATGAAATGATATTTGCAATGTATCAGCTTTTTATTTTCGGCATGACATAAACTTGCTACCCAAAAGGTCTGCATCTAAAACTTATGTGTCGCAATTGCATTGCATAGCAATGCGTCGATATGAATTCTGACGAATTCTCGATATGTCATAAATGACTCGATATGTGCTGTCGCACTCGATATGTCGCTAACGCGACGAGAATTCATATCATATCGAGTTTTGAGCAAAGCGAAAACATATCGATTTACGAAGTAA
>JAZNLD010000021.1:0-7136 GCA_045578925.1 Clostridia bacterium | reverse complement strand
ATTGCGTGAGCGTCAGTAGACTATTACCTTCTTATTATAACAAAAATAAGCATAGCCTGTAAAACATACAAACTATGCTTAAATTGTACCAAATTACGTGTTTTTTCGCGAGCAACATTTGTCTGTTTAAATTTTGGTCAGGACGCGAAATGGGTGAAGCGGCACGCTTCTTTTTTGTTTTTTTGAAGGTGATACTATTCAGCTGCCGAAAAGAAAACCAACGCGATTGAAAAATTATGATTATTCTCAAAATGGTGCATACTTTGTAACTGTTTGTACTGTTGAAAAGAAACATATTTTGTCAAAAATAGTAGGGGAGGGGCTCTGCGCCCTCCCGCAAAATACATTGACGCCAATCGGAAAAGAAATTGAGAAATCGATACAATTTATCAACGGAAATTACCAAGGTGTTATAATCGACAAGTATGTAATTATGCCGAATCATGTACATCTGATTGTAAAATTGGATGATTCGGGAGGGCGTGGAAACCCTCCCCTACAAAATGTGATAGGTCAGTTAAAATCATATGTAGCAAGCAAGTACCCCCACCCCATTTGGCAACGGTCTTTCCACGACCATGTGATACGCGACGAAAATGACTATAACAAAATATGGGAATACATTGACACGAACGTATCAAGATGGAAAGATGATTGTTTTTATACCGCTATTTAATTAAAATTTATATAAATCGGAAAGGAAGATTCCTATGGAAATGAACGAACTCCAAACCTTACGCCACAGTGCATCACACGTTATGGCACAGGCAGTAAAAAGACTTTTCCCCGAAGTAAAACTTGCAATCGGTCCTGCAATCGACGACGGTTTTTACTACGATTTTGACACACCCAATCCCTTTACTGCGGAGGATCTTGAAAAAATCGAAGCAGAAATGAAAAAAATCGCAAAAGAAAACCTCAAGATTGAACGCTTTGAGCTTCCCCGTGAAGAAGCGCTCCTGCTTATGAAGGACGAGCCTTATAAGGTTGAGCTTATTAACGAGCTTCCTGAAGGCGAAGTAATTTCATTCTACAAGCAGGGCGAATTCACGGACCTTTGTGCAGGTCCTCACGTGAATTACACAAGCAAGGTTAAGGCGTTCAAGCTTTTAAGCGCAACAGGTGCATACTGGCGCGGAAACGAAAAGAACAAGATGCTTCAGCGTATTTATGCAACAGCATTTCTTAACAAGGACGACCTTGAAAAAGAACTTGAAAGACGCGAAGAAGCAAAGAAGCGCGACCACAACAAGCTCGGCCGTGAGCTTGAACTCTTCACAACAAGTGAAGTTATCGGTCAGGGACTTCCCATTCTTCTCCCCAAGGGTGCAAGAATTATTCAGCTTCTTCAGAGATTTGTTGAGGATGAAGAACAGAAACGTGGCTGGCTCCTTACAAAAACTCCCCTCATGGCGAAGAGCGACCTTTACAAGATTTCAGGTCACTGGGACCATTATCAGGACGGTATGTTCGTAATGGGCGACGAAGAAGTGGACAAGGAAGTATTTGCACTTCGTCCCATGACTTGCCCTTTCCAGTATCAGGCATACCTCAACCGTGGCAGAAGCTACCGCGACCTTCCTATGCGTCTTAACGAAACATCAACACTTTTCCGTAACGAAGCATCAGGCGAAATGCACGGTCTTATCCGCGTAAGACAGTTCACTATTTCCGAAGGCCACCTTATGTGTACTCCTGAACAGCTTGAGGACGAATTCAAGGGTTGTCTGGAGCTTGCTATCTATATGCTCAAAACTCTCGGTCTTTACGAAGATGTTTCTTACCGTTTCTCACAGTGGGATCCCGAAGACAAAGAAAAATATATCGGCACTACCGAGCAGTGGGATGAGGCACAGGGTATAATGGCGAAAATCCTTGTCCACCTTGAAATGCCTTACAAGATTGGTGTTGGCGAGGCTGCATTCTATGGACCCAAGCTTGACATCCAGATTAAGAACGTATTTGGCAAGGAAGATACACTTATCACAATCCAGATTGACCAGATGCTTGCGCAGAAGTTCGGTATGGAATATGTTGATAAGGACGGCACAAAGAAGCATCCCTACATCATTCACAGAACATCACTCGGTTGTTACGAAAGAACTCTTGCACTTCTTATCGAAAAGTATGCAGGTGCATTCCCCGTATGGCTTGCGCCCGTTCAGGTTAAGCTTCTTCCCATCGCAGACCGTCATCTTGACTACATTTACGAAGTTAAGAGAAAACTTGAAGAAAGCGGTATCGTGCGCGTAGAAATTGACGACCGCAGCGAAAAAATCGGTTACAAGATTCGTGAAGCACAGCTTGAAAAAGTTCCCTATATGCTTCTCGTGGGTGATAAGGATATCGAAAATAACACCGTTTCTATCCGTGACCGTCGTGACGGCGATATCGGTAGTATGTCTATCGAAGAATTTATTGAAAAAATTACTGAAGAAGTTAAAAATAAAACAATTAAGTAATTTTAAAAAAGGATTTGCAAAAAGCAAGTCCTTTTTTTGCCGTATAGGAATTTGCGTCTTTTTTCGCGAGTGGCATTTGTCTGCCTAAATTTTGGTCAGGACGCGAAAAGGGTGAAGCGGCACGCTTCTTTTTTGTGGGATTCTGCTTGGAGACAAAGAGCCATGCAATTAAAAAAGGTGCGCACAAAGGCGCACCCGAAAAATGCACACCCCTCTTTGTTGCGACACAAATTTGAATCAACACGCTTTTAACAAGTATGAAGAAATAGAGCATGCACTTTTGCCGAAAAGCAAAAATACATACCTGTTAAAAACTAAATATTCAAATTTATGTCGCAAACATAGTATAGCATATTTCTTGGAAAATATCAATAATTTTTTGCTGAATAGCAAAAGCCAATGTTCTTTTGTAACCAAAAGAGAATTCTTAGGGGAGCAGGGGGATTGCGATTTCCCCCTTACCCGTTTGCGGTGCCCGATATCTGACTTCGGGGATATACCCTCGTCATCTATCTACCGCTGCACAACCCTGCGCCATCGCTTCATCTGCCACAGGCAGCGCTCTGGCTCGGTTCCCTCGCAGGGCGAAGAAAGTAATGTTTTTATAGTAATAAATTTGCAAGTATCGTTTTTTCAGCCTCCTCGCCTTTGCGACAACGAAATGTATTGATAAACTTATTATCAGACATTTCTAAATCGTGTCCACCCGCAAAGGAAGATGATGTGGACACGATTTTGTCAGTCGGCTTCGTCGCTTCAAAAACCATAGTTTATTGCTATGTTTAGTTTTATAGCAAACTAACAAGAGTAGTACAGTTGCGTTTGTATAAATTTGCTGACGGCTACCGAGAAATCGCGAGCATCATTTTCCTCTGCTGGCGAGCGATTTCAGACGGAACAGGGAACTGAGTGTTCCCTTTGAAGTCGGCGGTACGAAGACAGTAAATTTATAAAAACAAAACCCACTTTGTTGCCAAGATAAGGAGCCCCGTTTTTTGAGCCCTGCTAGGGCGTTTCAGGGGAACCGAGCCGGAGCGCTGCCTGTGGCAGATGAAGCGATGGCGCAGGGTTGTGCAGCGGTAGATAGATGACGATGGGATATTCCCGAAGTCAGATATCGAGCACCGCAAACGGACAGGGGGGAATCGCAACCCCCGCGTTTTTGGTCCTTTTGACACCAAAAGGACATCTCATTTTGCAGTTCTGCAAAAAATTATTGATATTTCCCAAGAAATATGCTATACTACACTTGCGACATAAATCTGAATATTTTTATTTCCACAGCAAGTGTGTATTTTTTTCTTTTGGTAAAAATGCACGCTCTGTTATACATGCTTGTTTGTGGGTTATGTTTGGATTTGTGTCGCAACAAAGAGGGGTGTGCGTTTTTTGGGTGCATCATCTTGGTGCACCTTTTTTAATTGCACATCTTTTGTCGCCGAACAAAATTCAAACATGCAAAAACAGAATCTCAAACGAGATTCTGTTTTTTGTTCTTTTGTAACCAAAAGGACACATACACCTCTTTTCAGAGGTATACTGTGCAATTTATGAATAAACTGTATATTTTTACTAAAAATAGAAAATAGCACTTGACTTTCGGCGCGGAGAGTGGTATCTTATTGTTAGCACTCAGGGAAGGTGAGTGCTAACAATGTGGAAAGAGGTGAGTTTATGGAGCTTTCCGAAAGAAAAAGAGCCATTTTACAGGCGATAATTGAAGACTACATTCAAACGGCAGAGCCTGTAGGCTCGCGAAACATTGCGAAAAACCACGACCTCGGTCTTTCGGCCGCTACAATCCGTAACGAAATGGCAGACCTTGAGGATATGGGTTATCTTGACAAGCCTCATACATCGGCAGGACGAATCCCGTCGGAAATGGGTTACCGCTTCTACGTTGATTCGCTGATGCATCGTTACAGTCTTACTATGGAAGAAATTGCATCGCTTCAAAGCAGTATGGACAGAAAATATAACCAGCTTGAAAACGTGGTTTCCGAAATTTCGGACATCATTTCAAAAGCGACCAATTACCCTGCTATTGTGGAGCTTCCCGTGGCGCAGGCAAGTAGGCTTCGCAGCGTTAAAATGATGCTTATTGAACAGGGTAGCGTCTTAATCGTTGTTGTAACCGATGCAGGTGTTGTCCGTAACCGTCATATGAAAGTCAAAAGCGACATAGACTATGAGGTGATAGATTCTATTTCGGAATTTCTGTCGGGACAGCTTACCGGTCTTTGTGCGGAGGATTTCACTCCTGCAAGGCTTATGCTCATATACGAAGCGATGGCTTCCTACGGCGATTTCTTAAAAACAGTTATTGAGTTTGTGCTGGAGTGCCTCGGAAACTCACAGAGAAGGGTTTACATCGGCGGTGCGTCAAACATTCTCAAAAATCCCGAATTTGAAAACATAGACCGCGCGAGAGAGTTCTTGTCATTCATTGACAGCCGCGAAAATGTGTCGCAGATGCTCAGCCTGATGGGTACAGAGGGTGATAATATAAGCGTAAAAATCGGCAGCGAAAACTCCGTTCCCGAAATGCGTGACACAAGCCTTGTCGTGGCAAACTACTCCGTCGGCGGAAAACTTCACGGAAAAATCGGTATCATAGGGCCTAAACGAATGAACTATGCGAGAGTAATTTCCTCGCTTGAACTCATAAATACAAACCTTACCGAAATATTAGGTAGAATGATTTACGGAAAGGACGAATAATAATGGCAGAGAAAAAGAAAAAAGAAGAACCCGTTACAGAAGAAGTGGTAGAAGAAACTACCGAAGAAACAGTTGAAACTGTTGAAGAAAACGAGCTTGAAAAGAAGTATAACGACATAAACGAAAAATATATGCGTACACTTGCCGAGTACGATAACTACCGCAAGCGTACAATCAAGGAAAAAGAAACAATCTACCCCGAAGCCAAGGCGATGGTGATTGAAAAGATTCTTCCCGTGCTTGATAACTTTACCCGCGCACTTGAAAGTGCCGAAAACAAGGACGCTTTTTACGAAGGTATCGTGATGCTTAAAAAACAGCTTGATGATACTCTTGCATCGCTCGGTGTGGAGGAAATCAAGGCAGTAGGCGAAGAATTTAATCCCGAACTTCACAACGCGGTAATGCATATTGACGATGAGGAAAAGGGCGAAAATATAATCGTGGAAGAATTCCAGAAGGGTTACAAAATCGGCGACAGAGTTATCCGTCACAGTATGGTGAAGGTTGCGAACTGACAATATACACCAAGAAGCGAGTCCACGGGACGAAGCTGATTGGCAATGTATATTGTCATCCTGAGCGAAGTGAAGGATCTGAGATTCTTCGGTCGCAGGCTTCCTCAGAATGACACTACTTCCTTCCTTGTCATCCTGAGCGAAGCGAAGAATCTCACCAGGAGAAATGAAATATGTATTATGTATATATGCTTACAAACAAAAGTGGAAATGTGTTATATACAGGATTTACAAACAACTTGCAACGAAGATTGTATGAACATCAAAATAAACTTGCAGATGGGTTTACAAAAAAATACAATGTTAACAAGTTGGTATATTATGAAATTACGAATGATGTAAATAGTGCAATAGCACGCGAAAAGCAAATAAAAGGTTGGACAAGAGCAAGGAAAAATGCTCTTATTGAAAGCAAGAATCCCGATTGGCGCGACTTGGCAGAATCGATTATGCAGGTATGAGATTCTTCGGTCGCAGGCTTCCTCAGAATGACACTACTTCCTTCCTTGTCATCCTGAGCGAAGCGAAGGATCTGAGATTCTTCGGTCGCAGGCTTCCTCAGAATGACAGAGGGAGAGGGTTTGTTTATTAAATTTTTTAACATATTTGGAGGTAAAAATCATGGCAAAAATTATTGGTATTGACTTGGGTACAACTAACTCATGCGTAGCAGTTATGGAAGGTGGCGAACCCACCGTTATCGCTAACGCAGAGGGTGCAAGAACAACTCCCTCGGTTGTAGCATTCACAAAGACAGGCGAAAGACTTATCGGTCAGGTCGCAAAACGTCAGGCAGTTACAAACCCTGACAGAACAGTTATCTCAATCAAGAGAGAAATGGGTACAAACTACAAGGTAAACATTGACGACAAGAGCTACACACCCCCGGAAATCAGCTCAATGGTACTTTCAAAGCTTAAGGCAGACGCAGAAAGCTACCTCGGTGAAACTGTTTCACAGGCTGTTATCACAGTTCCCGCATACTTCTCTGATGCACAGCGTCAGGCTACAAAGGATGCAGGTAAGATTGCAGGTCTTGAAGTTCTTCGTATTATAAACGAACCTACTGCAGCAGCATTTGCTTATGGTATGGACAAGGAAAACGACCAGAAGATTATGGTTTATGACCTTGGCGGCGGTACATTCGACGTATCTATCCTTGATATCGGCGACGGCGTTTTCGAAGTTCTTGCAACAAACGGTGATACAAGACTCGGCGGTGACGACTTCGACGAAGCTATCATTAACTACCTCGTAGCAGAATTCAAGAAGGAAAGCGGTATTGTCCTTTCTTCTGACCGTATGGCAATGCAGAGATTGAAAGAGGCGGCAGAGAAGGCAAAAATTGAACTTTCAGGTATGACCACCGCATCAATAAATCTCCCATACATTACAGCAGACGCAACAGGTCCTAAGCACCTTGAATTGACTTTTA